>DZDI01000218.1 GCA_022730455.1 Phycisphaera mikurensis
GCTGCGACCCTTGGAACCTGATCCGGGTAATTCCGGCGTAGGGAAGCGGCCGATTTCGAATCCCACTGAATCGCCGCCCTTACGGGCGGCTTTTTTTATTGCTGGAGGAAATAACATGAACATTAGTATTAACGGAGAAATGAGACAGGTTGCTGATGGTAGTACGGTTCGTCAACTGCTGGATGAGTTGCAGATAGCGGCAACACGGGTTGCAGTAGAGGTCAATCTGGAGATTGTCGCCAAGGCTGGTTATGCTGAACGTACCTTGCAGGACGGCGATAAGATTGAGATAGTCCACTTTGTTGGCGGAGGATAGCGAGGCCCATAGTGATTGATTTTTCACTCTATCTGATTACTGATCGCAACCAGACCGCAGGCAGGCCGCTTTTGGACGTGGTTGAGGCTGCGCTTGAAGGTGGTGTGCGGGCAGTACAGCTGCGGGAAAAGGATCTGCCCCCGGCTGAGCTGTATGACCTGGCCTGGGAAATGCGGGCGCTAACCAGCCGGTATGATGCCCGCTTGCTGATCAATGAACGGATTGATATTGCCCTGGCTGTTGAGGCTGATGGTGTCCAGCTAGGGGCTAACTCCCTGCCGGTCACGGCAGCCAGGCGGATCGCACCTGATCTGTTGATCGGCTACTCCAGTCACGGGGTAGGTGAGGCTGTAGCAGCCCTGGCCAAGGGGGCAGATTTTGTCACCTTTGGACCGGTCTTTCCCACCCCTTCCAAGGCTGCTTATGGTGAGCCGGTGGGGTTGGGAGAACTGGGTCGGGTCTGCCGGCAGGCGGTCGGAGATCTGGTTTTTGCCCTGGGTGGGATTAAACGCGAAAATATAGAACAGGTAACCGCTGCCGGCTGTTACCGGGTGGCGCTGATCTCCGACATCCTGGCAGCGCCAGATCCTGCTGCAGCTGCCGAGGCGTTCCGGCGCGGATTGCAATAAGGTTAAAACTCTGGGTTCACCGGCCCACTACAGAAAGGTACATATATGGATGAACTTATCATCGCTGGCCGCTCTTTCCGCTCTCGATTAATGGTGGGTACCGGGAAATTTGCTTCCAACACTGAAATGGCCACCACCATCGCCGCATCCGGAGCGGAAATCGTTACGGTTGCGCTGCGTCGTGTCAATATTGACGATCCCCAGGATGATTTGCTCAATCATATTGACGGTACGACATATCTGCTTCTGCCTAACACCAGTGGTGCCCGTGATGCCGAAGAGGCCATCCGACTCGCCCGCATGTCCAAAGCTGCTGGCTGCGGGCCTTGGGTCAAGTTGGAGGTCACGCCCGATCCTTACTATTTGTTGCCTGATCCTGTCGAAACCTTGAAAGCAGCAAAAATATTGGTCAAAGAGGGCTTCATCGTGCTGCCCTATATCAACGCTGATCCCGTACTGGCCAAGCATCTGCAAGAGGTAGGCGTTGCTACAGTCATGCCTCTGGGCGCCCCCATCGGCTCTAATAAAGGGCTGAAAACACGCGACAGCATAGCCATAATTATCGAGCAAGCAATAGTGCCGGTGGTTGTTGATGCTGGTCTGGGAGCACCATCACACGCTGCCGAAGCAATGGAACTCGGGGCCGACGCGGTAATGGTCAACACGGCCATCTCTGTTGCCGGTAATCCGGCCCTCATGGCGACTGCCTTTAGCCAGGCTGTTATCGCCGGACGGAACGGGTATCTGGCAGGGCTCGGCAAAGAACAAAACAAAGCCGTCGCATCCAGCCCACTCACCGGCTTTTTGCGCGAGGAACAATCATGAGTTTCGCAGATGAAATGTTGCGTTACCCCGTAGAACAAATTCTGGAGCAGATGTCCACTACCACGGCGAGCCGGGTAGAACAAGTCCTGGCTGCCGAGCGGATAAACGAGCGCGACCTGATAACCCTGTTATCACCAGCCGCTGAACCATATATTGAAGCCATGGCGCAAAAAGCTCATCAGATAACCAAGCAGCGTTTTGGCAACACCATCCAGTTATATACGCCGATGTATTTGTCTAACGAGTGCAACAATGGCTGTAAATATTGCGGGTTTAACGCCAACAACAACATTCCTCGCGTCACCCTTACCCCTGCCGAGATTGAACAAGAAGCGCGGATCATCCGTAATTACGGTTTTCGTTCAATTTTGCTCCTTACTGGTGAACACCCCCAAAAGGCTGATAACGACTACCTGGCTGCGGCAGTAAAGCAGATAAAGCCACTCTTCAGTTCCATCAGCATTGAGGTCTACCCCATGGATACTGAAGGCTATCAGCAAATGGTTGCCGCTGGTGTTGATGGATTAACCGTCTATCAGGAAACCTATGATCGCGCCCTCTATAAACAGCTCCACCCTTTTGGCAAAAAAAGTGATTACAGGTGGCGCATTGAGGCGCCTGACCGTGCCGGGCAAGCAGGTCTGCGGCGTATAGGCGTTGGGGCTTTACTGGGGCTTGGCCCCTTTGCAACAGAAGCATTTTACACCGGTTTTCACGCATATTACCTCGCCCGCCACTACTGGCGCAGTCAAGTCAGCATCTCCTTTCCACGTATTCGCCCTGCCGATGGCGGTTTTGCCCCCATTAACCCGGTCAGTGATAAACAACTGGTGCAGATGGTGTGTGCCATGCGCCTGCTCATCCCTGATGCCGGGCTATTCCTCTCCACTCGTGAAAATGCCAGGCTGCGCGACAGTTTAATGCTCCTCGGCATAACCCACATGAGTGCCGGATCTTGCACTGCCCCCGGTGGCCACGCCAACAAAGGGGAGCACACTGAGCAGTTTGTCATCGATGATGATCGGACACCAGAACAGATATCTGCAGTGATCCGTGCACAAGGCTATGAAGCGGTCTGGAAAGACTGGGATAG
>DZDI01000074.1 GCA_022730455.1 Phycisphaera mikurensis
TCAATGCGCTGCCAGCCATGGCGAGCCAAACTCGATTTGCCAGCCCGCCTGCTTTTAACACGCCTTCAGTATAGCACTGTAAATGCCGCCATGCAAGGAATTTTTATTCGCGTTTTTTATTACATGGCCACCCAGCGTGACACATGCAGTTATATTGCCGTAAAACCGTCAAAAATGAACGGTTTAACCTTACCACTAAATTTTGACCACCTGTCGAGAAACGCGCCGGTACAAGCCCGGCGGCTAAATGGCGCGGCGGCGTTAACGGGTTTGGATCACCTTTTGGTAATCGCATGCCCCATGTAGCCGCGGGCATCTGGGGCCATTTGGTATGAAAGCTCCAATGGTCTCTGGATACTTTATCTCTCTACGCGAGCAATACCAACCCGCACGCGTGGACGTATCCGCTCGGCATGGGATATGCTGTACCGTCACCATTGCTGTACGCCATTGCCATTGTTGTGTAGGACGTTAGATTACCATCAGGGTATCGTCAGCATAGACGGATTAATTATTAGCGGCGTCATTGCAGGAGACTGGCTGTGGATTCAAAAATGGGACACTCCAATTCCATGAATCGGCGAAAGTTCGTGTTGGCTTCGGTCGCTGGTGCGGTTGGAGTAGTGGCCGCAAGCAAACCATCACCGGGCGGGCCACGGGGCTGCTGCCAACATAGCTGCTTTCGCTGACTTCACCAGAGAAAGCCCGAACAGGCTTTTCATAAACCTTCAATACTCGGGATCGCGGACCTCTCAGGTCGGGAAACGCACCCCGACGGATGTCCAAGAATCTCAACGCGCTGCCAGCAATGGCGAGCCCAACTCGATTTGGCAGCCCGCCTGCTTTCAACACACTTTCAGTACATCACTGTAAATGCCGCCACACAAGACATTTATCCGTTTTTTTACATTAGGTGAACCAGTCCGGGCTTCTGACCGACTTCCGCCTGCGAGCGTTTTTTTTGCGGCTGGATGTCAACAGCTATCTCCATCCGGCATGTCAGATATTGCGCCGCTTGAGAGGCGGAAGCACAATACTGCGTACTACCTGTATGCCAGGTCCACCTTCAAGCAGTTTCAAACAATGGTCGCCGGGCGAAGTGTCAAGTTTAAGGAGCATCAGGGCTTTGTCGCCCTTACGGCTGATCGTCATGTCGGCAATATTGATTTTTTCTTGCCCAAACGTCATACCGACAAACCCGATCACCCCCGGTCGGTCCGTATTGACGATCAAAGCCATTGGTCCTTCGGGGATCATATCCATGTTATATCCCTTGATCGAAAGCACACGGGGAAGATGATCGTCAAACACGGTGCCCAGCATCGAGTAGCTGGTCTGCCCATTTGACACCACAATTTCGATGTGATGGCTGCTGCGTGAACTGGTTTCGGCAAGCACTTCGTGCTGAACGCTGATGCCGCGCTGTTCCGCGAGATGCATCACGTTAACCACATTGGGAATTTCCTGTATCTGCCCCTTGAATAATTCCACCATCGCCACGCGCTGAAGTGTGTTGGCAATGCGTTTTGGCAAGGCGCCGGCCGTCTTAAGCGTAACCGTCTGATAGCGGGTATCTATAATAGCGGAGAGGATAGTGCCCATGCGCTGGGCCAAATCTACGTAGGTTTTTTCCGCTTCAGAAAGATCCATCTGAATGCCTGCTGCGTTCACCGCACCGGCAATGCCCTGTCCACGCAAATAGAGCAGCAATTCCTGGACCGCATCAACCGATACGGCCCGCTGCGCTTCAACCGTGCTTGCCCCCAAATGCGGCGTTAAAAGTACACGATCCGTTATAGCCAACAGGGGATGGTCTTTCGGTGGAGGCTCCTGTTCAAACACATCGAGCGCGATACCGCCCAAATGCCCAGCGATAATCGCCGCCGCCGCCGCTTGCTCGTCGATAACGCCGCCACGAGCACAGTTGATCAGTCTCACACCTTGTTTGCATTTCTTGAGAGCCTCTTCACCTATCAGATGCCGCGTTTTATCTCCCGGGACGTGCACTGTGATGAAATCGCACAATGGCAGCATCTGATCCAATTCTTTAAACATCTCAACCTGCCCATCGAGGGCATTTTCGGTGTAAAAAAATTGGTCAAAGGCGACCACTTTCATTTCCAGTCCCAGTGCCCGCCGGGCGACTGCCCGCCCAATGCGCCCAAAGCCGACAATACCCAGAACCTTACCGGCGAGCTGAGTACCTAAAAACTGATTTCGCTCCCAAAGCCCCGCCCGCACATGGGCATCGGCCGCCGCGAGTTTCCGCGATAAGGCCATCATCAGGCCAATGGCGTGCTCGGAGGTGGTGATCGTATTGGCATCCGGTGTGTTCATCACCAAAACGCCCGCCCGAGTAGCCGCCTCGACATCCACGTTGTCCACACCCACGCCGGCGCGTGCGATAGCCTTGAGTCGTCCCGGCGAGGTAAGATCGGCGGTGGTGATCTTTACCCCGCTGCGAATAATCACGCCGTCATATTGACCAATGACGCTGGAAAGCTCCCCGGGGTTCCACTTGGGTTTGTTGGTGAGTTCCACATCCGCCTGTGTGCGAAGTATTTCCAAACCCTCTTCCGCAATTTTGTCCGCCACCAGGATTTTCAACATTCTTTATTAACCTTCCGCCATCAAAAATAATTCCCAATCGGGCATCGTGCCGAGATCGCTTTCGCCGCATGAGTATAGGCTTTTGAGAAATGGCGTAAAGGCACTCGCAACTTCTTTGGCCATGTGAGCTATGGCATCTCATAACGAAAAGGCGTACCGCTGCGACTATTGGCTCGCAAACACGCCGTTCGCCAACGTGAATTCGGGATTCCATGGCAAGATATTCGACCCTTTCTGGCAAATTCTCACCGGCCGTCGCAGGGCTCGCGGCTTGGAAGCGCAGTGATACAGGCCCGGCGGACGGGCACGCGTGGATATATCCGCGCGACATTCTGAAACCTGTTCCTCAGCTGACATTCTGGCGGAGCAATTATAGGACAGCCCGAGAACATGGGGTTGGGCGAAGAGAGTTGCAATTCCCACGCGGCGCGGCTACATTTCCCTTGCCTCTGCCATGTTCGAGCTAGAGCGGTTTAACGCCTCGGACCGATGAGCACTAGCTAGGACCCCGAGTTGGCGGGAACGGACAAGCCTGGTTCCGATTCGTCGGAACAGTTGTGGAAGTCCTGCTCCGGCACTTGCGCTGGTCCGCCCTTTAAAGAAGGGTTCGAGCTTTGCCGCCTCACGACATTGCGGTGGAGGTTTTTTTTGCGTCCCACAGCGTCGAAGCGGGATGCGCGGATGGCCAGTAACTGACAGTTGCCGATCGGCGATGATGCACGGCTTGCCAACGGATTGGACTCACCCTATGACCGTCCCGATTTACATACTTGAAGATCATCGCGTGGACGACCTGTTTCCGCTGACCTATAACCGGCCGGCGTCCCTTTTACGCTGCGGAAGCGATTTGCTTATTGATCGAATGCTTCGCCACTTGCCGCGGCCTCCCGATGGATTGCTCATCCGTGACACTTTGGCCGTGAAATATCGGGAAAAGCTGGGCATACCGATCAATCCGCCGGTTATTCCCAGTCGCGGTGCGATATTTATCAATGCCCGATGGCTGATGAGCGAAGCATTTCAGGAACCTGCACCGGATTCAGCCGGTGTTGCCGGTGATGATTTCGCCTGGATGCACATATCCGGACAGCGGCTTAAGACCATCGATCTTAAACGAATTGTGCGATCTAAATTCCTTGACGATCTGAGCCGGGAAATGGCTAATGGCGTGATTCCCGCTACCATGATTCGCTTTCCGTGGGATTTGCTGCGCCATATCCGACCGCTGCTTACGGAAGATTTTAAACGACGTGGCAATGGCAAGAAAAGTAAGCCGATGAAGGGCGTTTACGTGCTCGCGGAGGAGAATATCTATGTCGGAACCGATGTGCAGATTTTTCCCGGTGTAATTATTGACGCAACCAACGGGCCTGTCTGGATCGAGAATCACGCGGTCATTCGCCCCAACGCGGTGATCACCGGACCGGTTTATATCGGCGAACACTGCGTCATCCGCACCGGAGCGGATATTCGAGAAGAGACCGTTCTGGGCCCCCACTGCCGCGTTGGCGGGGAAGTTTCTGCCTGCCTGTTTCAAGGATATGCCAACAAACAGCATGAGGGCTTTCTGGGCAACAGTGTCATTGGAGAGTGGGTAAACATCGGCGCCGGCACGATCACCAGCAACCTGAAAAACACACTTGGCGAGGTGCGTGTACCCATTAACGGCCGCCCGCGATCCACAGGCATGACCTTTGTGGGCTCCATCATCGGCGATCATGCCAAGCTGGGTATCGGGACGATGCTCTCTACCGGCGCGGTTGTGGGTTTTGCCAGTCATGTCATCACGTCGCGACCGCCTAAATATGTTCCCAGCTTTTCGTGGGTGACGGGTGATGGAATCAGCCGTCTTGATCTTAATAAGATGACAGCCATTGCCCGAATAGCCATGGCCCGGCGAAACGTGGAATTAACTTTGGCTGATCAGGATATTTTCAGTCGTATTTTATCCAGTTACAGCAGTGTGGAAGAACATACAGGCATTTCGTAACAAATCGCTGCTGATGACAAATGGCGGTCTTTGAGTTTACAGATTGGCAACCAATTGGTCCACATCCACGCCGAGATGGGTGGCGATGAGCCTCAGCGTTTCACGTTGAGGCATTTTGATTTCCCCCCGCTCAATGCGCGCAATGGTCTTGGCGGCCAGACCGGGAAAGTCTTCCCGCCTCGCCCGCCGCAATTTACGCAAATGCCGCATGCGTGATGCCAGATCGGCCTGCTGCGCCCAAGTCAGACGACGAAATTCCCGCCGAAATACCGGATCAAGCTCCATCAATATATCAACCACCGCCAGGCTTTTTCCTCCGCATTCAAGGGTGATGCCATCGGCTGAAAGCTCAGCACGTCCGGTAATTGATCCGAAGTATTTTTTTAATAATTCGCGCGGAACCGGAATGGGGGTCAAGTCTGCACGCATCAATGTCAGCAGGCCGCTGGCAGTGTCAAATAGCGACCCCAGAACAACCGACGTGTCAAACCGCTGGATCGCCTGAGATTGGGCAGATGAAAGCTGAGTGGGTAGATCGAAATAGGCGACGCGTTCAAACCGTAGCATGACGGCAGGTAATATCTCGCTGCGGATGACAAATGGCGCGCACAGTCCCCAGATGCGGCGATAAGCCGCCGGCCGCGGTAACGCGAGGACGGCATCGAGTTGGTCCGCAGTTTGAACCACCAGCACGCAATGATCGCCGCGAAGGTCCGCCGGCTTTTGCACCAGGCGAATACCATGAGACTGAGGCGGGCGTCGTTTCCGTCGCGGCATACGATCATCATTTTAATCGGTTCCGGCGGAAATGTACGGAAAATGGAATGGGTCATCGGCCAAAGCGGCGCAAAAAGCGGCGCAGTTGGCGGCGGAAATGCCCGGAATTACCCCGAATATGCCTGAGGGGTTCAATGCGAAAAACCCCATTTTACGGGGTTATTCTGAAACATTCATATCCGTGCAGCCTAATCTCATGCCCGGGGCGGGAGTCGAACCCGCACGACCGAAAACGGTCACAGGATTTTAAGTCCTGAGCGTCTGCCATTCCGCCACCCGGGCTTACCCGTGGAGAGAGCACTTTAGAGCAAAATCAACTGATTGAAAACACCTGCACGCCAATAGATGCGTAGCAGGATTGCCGACGATTACAGCGACCCAAATAAGATGCCTGCCAAAAAGACGAGGAACCCTCCAATGACAATTTGAAATGCAGCCCGCAGAAACGGCGTATCCATGTACCGATAGCGAATAAAGCTGATAGTAATCAACTCGATACACACCACCACCACAGCAATGCCGGTGGCCACCCTGAAGTCGGGTATCAAGTAGGGGAGCGTATGCCCCAAGCCCCCGGCGGTGGTCATCAGGCCGCATACAACCCCGCGAATCAACGGGTGCCCACGCCCAGTAAGCGACCCATCATCTGACAGGGCTTCGGCAAATCCCATGGAAATACCGGCCCCTACCGCAGCAGCGATGCCGACGACAAACGCCTGAAAGCTGTTGTGCGTAGCGAATGCGGCGGCAAACAACGGTGCCAGCGTGGAAACCGACCCATCCATCAGCCCTACAAGACCTGGTTGAATTATCTGCAGCACAAAAAGGCGGGCTTGAGCCTCAGATTCAATTTTTTTCTGGTCGTCGGGAACCAACGTTTTTTCCAGATTGGCCGCGGTAACGGTGTGCCGCTGTTCCTCCTGGGCCAAATCGCCCAGCAATTTGCGAGTCGAGGCGTGGGTGCAGCGGGCGGCAGCCTTTTCGTAAAAATTACCGTTCTCCAATTCCATAATTTCCGCCTGCTGGCGAATGGCATTGATGCCGGACTGCAGTACCAGCCACTTAGGGCGTCGCTTCACAAAACCCCTGATATCGGCGCGGGTAATTGGGGGCATATGTTCGCCAAAGCGCTCGATGTAAGCATCAAGCAGCCGGCGGCGATGACCCGATTCTTCCTGCTGCATGGCGGTGAAAATTTTGGCGGACGCAGGAAAATTGGAGGCGAGAAAATCGGCAAATTCGCCGTACGTTTTTCCATCTTCTTCTTCCATCGAGATGGCTACGGCAAGGATTTCCTGCTCGGTAAGGTCTTTGAAACGTTTCAAATCAACGGCTCCACGATACTAAAAGATGAACAGTATATGCGGATTTAAGCGCAACGGGTCAGGCGGCGCCCAAGCCCGGCCGCCGACACAGCGCACCGCCGCCCTATGACCACTGAAAATGGCGCCGGCTTAAAAAGCGTACGCGCTGTTCAAGGCGCGGCGTCCAAGGCTGGCTGAGGCTGCGACTTCGGTTTTTTAACCGATGCAATGAAGGAATAAATCACAGGCACTACGTACAGCGAAAACAGGCAACCGATCGACAGACCAGAAGCCAACATCAACCCCATGTCAAAGCGGCTGACCGCACCGGCACCGCTGGCAATCAACAGCGGAATCACTCCAAAGACCATAGCCCCCGTTGTCATAAGAATGGGACGCAGTCGAACCGACGAGGCTTTGACGATGGCGTCATGACGGCTAAGCCCTTCCTCTTCCTGGAGTCGATTAGCGAATTCTACAATCAGGATACCCTGCTTGGTGATAAGCCCGATGAGTGTAATAAGTCCAACTTCAGTGTAGATATTAAGCGTGGCCATGCCGAGGAATAAAAATATCAGGGCACCGAAAATGGACATGGGAACCGTAAACATGACGATCAACGGATCAACGAAGCTTTCAAACTGGGCGGCCATCATTAAAAACACGAGGATAATGGAGAGCACGAAGGTAACAACGATGGCGTTACCCTGCTGAAGATATTGCCGAGATTGACTTGCATAATCAATGGCATAGCCCGGCGGGAGTATTTTTTTCGATTCATTTTTCAGATAGGTGAGCGCCTGACCAAGTGATACGCCGGGTGCCGGCACGCCTTCAATCGTGGCGGCATTAAGTTGCTGGAACTGGGCAATAAACTCCGGTTGCACCACATGACGAATGGATACGATGGTGGAGAGCGGCACCATGGCGCCTGACGTCGTACGAATATAATAATTTTTCAGATCTTCGGCGGTGGCACGTTTCGCATCGGGCACCTGTGGTATAACCTTATAACTGCGTCCTTTGAGGTCGAAGCGATTGACAAAATTACCGCCAAGAAGTGGCTGGAGATCGTTCGTAATCTGAGCCGCGGTAAAGCCCAGATCCGCAGCGATCTGGCGATGAATTTTGATCTCCACCTGCGGATTATCAAAACGGATGTTTTTGGTCAGAAATACAAACTTATGGCTGGCCATCGCCACTCCGAGCAGACGGTTGGCAACCATATCCAGCTTTGCGAAACCATGTGTGGTCTTAATGACAAACTGCACAGGGAATCCACCCGCTGACCCGGGCAGTGATGGCAGCGGAAAGGCAGCGACCTGCACACCTGCAACCGATTTAAGTTTTTTGTCCAGAACAGGCAAAATCTCCTGCTGAGTAACGGTGCGCTGGTTCCATGGTTTAAGCAGCATGCCGCCGACCAGTGTGTTTTGGCCCGGCGATACAAATGAAAAGCCGTTGACTTGAAATACACGGGCCGTCTGCGGAAATGAATCACAGATTTTTTTTATCTGGGCCGCATATGTCGACATGTAGTGAAGTGTCGCTGTAGGAGGCCCTGTGCCCGTGAAAAACAGAATGCCCTGATCCTCGGTCGGTGCCAATTCCGATTTGGTGCCCATCACAAGAAATGGAATGCTGACGAAAATACCGGCGGCTGCAATAAGAACAGCAATCCGGATTTTTAGAATGGCCTTGAGGCTGGCGACATACATCCGCCGCACACCGTCAAAAAGTGTATCAAGCAAATTAACCAAACCGTGTGGCCGGGGAGGCTTAAGCAAATGGCTGCTGAGCATGGGAGAAAGGGTAAGTGCCACCACCATGGAGACCAGCACTGTGAAGACGAGTGTGAACGCAAACTCGCTGAACAATGCCCCCGTCAGGCCGCCCATTAGGCCAATAGGAGCGAAGACGGCTGCCAATGTTGTGGACATGACAATAATGGGGCTCGCCAGTTCACGTGCGCCGCGTACGGCTGCGGCCGCTGGTTTCATCCCTTCATCCACGTGGCGCTGGATATTTTCAACAATGATAATGGCATCGTCGACGACCAGACCAATAGCCAAAATAATGGCCAGCAATGTCAGGAGATTGACGGAAAAGCCACTGGCCATGGCGAATGTACCCGCACCGATGATCGAGAGCGGAATGGCAACGGCCGGGATAAGTAACGCCCGGAGCGAACCCAAGAACAGAAATACCACCAACACCACAATGCCCAAGGTGATCAGCACCGTGTTTTCGACATCCGCAATGGCTGCCTTGATGTAGGTGCTGCCATCGAAACCAATGGTGGCATGAAGCCCGGGTGGGAGCTGCTTTTTTATTTTGGCGAACATGATGTGGGCCGCATGGGCAACAGCGAGATCGTTGGCGTTGGGCGTAGTTTGAATACCCATAAATACCGCCCGCTTGCCATTTAGCAATACACTGGCGTTGTAGCTTTGGGCACCAAGCTTCACGTGAGCCACATCTTTGAGATAGATGATAGCCGAGCCGGATTTTTTTACGATCAAGTCTTTAAACTGGTTGACATTTTTCAACTGCGTGGAGGCAGTAATAACCTCAGCGATATTTTGGCCGCGTAATCGCCCCACCGCCGAAATAGTGTTATTGCTGGCGATGGCGTTGTACACATCGCTGGGTGTGATCCCCAAGGCAGCCATCTTGTCTGGCTCCAACCAGGCGCGGACAGCGAAGCTATTTCCACTTGAACCAGTCCCCGGTGGCAAAATTTGGGCCTGACTGACGCCGGGCAGGGATTGAACTTCCGGCTGAATCACCCGCAGAAGGTAATCATTAATCTGCTGGCCCGATAATTTGGTACTGTAAAACGCGAGGTACATCAGTGCCCGGGTATCTCCCACCGATTCGTTGACCGTGGGCGATTGACTCTGCGGCGGTAACTGGCTCGCCACCTGCTTCACTTTGGCCAGAATTTGTGCAATGTCGGCGTTGGGATTGGAATTGAGCACCATATTAGCACTAATGGTCGATGTGCCTTCCGTGCTGGTGCCGGTCATATAGTCAATATCCGGTGCCTGGGCGATGGCCTGTTCCAGACGCGACGTAATGAAGCCCTGCACCGTTGACGGGCTGGCACCGGGATAGGCAGTCGTCACGGTGACGGTGGTACTGATGACGTTGGGATATTCGCGCACGGTCATGGTGAGCCACGCACGCAAACCGACGATCAGGATGATCAAGTTGATTGCGCTGGCCAAAACCCAACGTTTAACAAATATATCAGTAAATTTCATTCAATTAACATCCGAATTCAGGGATTTATGCTGTTGTTTATTTTAACGGTAGCGCCGGGATGAAGTTTGATCTGGCCCGCCGACACCACAACTTGACCCACCTTCAAGCCAGAGAGCACGGCAGTCATATTGCCCCGCTGCGGCCCCGTAACCACCGGCACTTCACGTACAATTTTTTGATATTTGGCGTTTTTGGGGGCAGCCTTGCCAGATGTTGACACAGGTTTACTGATGATCACATAAACATAATCGCCGTACGTGTTATATGAAATTGCCGTATCAGGCACCACCACGTAGGCGTCCATGATACCGGTGCGAACCGTCACTTTGCCAAACATGCCAGGGCGAAGGCGCAGGCGGCGATTTTTAAATTCCGCCTGAACCTGGACGGTGCGTGAATTGGTGTCAACGCTGGATGACATCGCCTGTATATGGCCTTTAAACACTTGATGGTGGTAGGCGTCGACGGTCAAGTCAACCTCACGGCCAATGGCTAATTTCGGAAACTCATTTTGCGGAATATTAAAATCAGCGTAAATGGGATGCCATTGGTTGATGGCCACAATCGGCATTCCGGGTGACACATATTGACCGAGGCTTACCTGCCGGATGCCAAGGTAGCCGGAAAATGGCGATTTAATGTTGAGTTTGGCAAGCGTCGCCCTATCGAGACTGACCACCGCCTTGCTGCTGCCGAGGGCGGCGATAAAGGTATCAAGCTGGGATTGCGATGCAGCCTGATGAGAAATCAATTTTTTTGTACGTTCGACATTGATCTTGGCCAATGCCTCATTAGCCTCATCCGCGTGGAGTTGGGCCAACTGAGTGGTATCATCAATCTGTATCAGCCGCTGGCCAGCGTGTACTTTTTCACCGGAGTGAAAATATATGCCGGTAACATTGCCCGCAATTTGTGCGGTCAAATTAATCCCCTGAATCGCATTGAGACTTGCCACGGCGCCGATGGTATGTTCCCACTTGGCGGACGTTACTGTGGCACTTGATACGGTCACAACGGGCGCTGGCAGATGACTGATAGCGTACGCAACTTTGGAATTAACAAACGCTTTGAATGCAAAAAGTCCGGCCAATATCACGAAGAAGAAAATGACAAGTGCCGAACCGGCAATAAATCGAATCATTTTTTAGAACTCCCATTTGTGGTCATGGCTGGGGCAACAAAACCGCCTTGGGTGCGCTTGATTTCAGGTGCACGAGCCGATTCAGGCATCGCCGCATGGCGACGGGCAATCATGGATATCTTCATCCATTTTTTCTGTTCAACGGATGCGTCAGCCTTCGGCCACCAACCACCACCCAAGGCGACAAATAAGGCGGCGGTGTCGGCGTAGCGTTGCGAGGCCGCACGGACCACAGCGAGCCGCGATTGTTGATACTGGATTTCACTGGTCAGCAGTGTCACATAATCAATCGAGCCGTCACGGTATTCATATTCCGCGAGCTTATATGCTTTTTCAGCCGCTCGGTATGCAGCTTCACTAAATTGCAGAGATTGAGCATCATGCTGCACCGCTCGTAGGGCCGATGCGACCTGATTGAAGGCGCTCAGGACGGTAGATTCATAAGAATATACGGCCGATTTGAGCGCGTATTGGGCGGCTTTTTTGTTAGCCCGCAGTGTTCCACCATCGAAAATCGTCACGGCCAGCGACCCAGCCACCGACCATATTAGACTGGACGCATCAAAATAATTAGAAAAGTGGCTGCTTTCATATCCTATCCCGCCGGTGAGCTGGATAAGTGGGTACATTTTGGCAATCGCCTCGCCTACGGCGGCATTGGCAACGCGCAATTGTGCTTCGGCTGAAAGGATGTCGGGCCGCTGATGCACCAATGAAGACGGCAATGAAACAGGTAAGCGCACCGGCAGCGAAAAGGCACGGATATCCAACTTAGGCAAATCGGCCAGAGACGGGATGCGGCCAAGCAATATCGCCAGCGCGTTGCGCTCTGATGAATAGTTTTGCAGAAGCGGTGGCAGGGTGGCCTGCGTGCTGGCAAGTTGACTCTCCTGATTAACAACATCCAAATACGGCACAGCACCGAGCCGATACTGCTGCGTAATAATCTTCAGGATATGTTTTTGATCACTGATGAGTATCTTCGTTGTGCGGATTTCAGCATGCAGTCCTGCCACCGTGGCCGCTGCTACAACGGTGTCTCCTTCAACGGTAAGGTAGGCCTCTTGAAGTGCATAACGTTGGGCATCTTGCTGAGCTTTAAATGAATTGGCAACTAGGCGATTAAGACCGAAGATGTCGGGGATATATGACACCTCCAACTGCCCGGTATAGAGATTAAATCGGCGCGATGCACCACCAAACACCACCCCCGATTGCTGCTGACGCTCCCCACTGGCGTTAAGCGAAACCTGAGGCCAAAAAATACCTTCGACCGATTTCAGATTTTCATACGCCTGCGACAGATTCGCTTCAGAGCTTTTGATACTGGGATTATGGTCTATCGCCCGCGTCACCAAATGATTAAGTGCACGCGAACGAAACAACTGCCACCAAAGGCGCTTAACTCTTTTGCCATAAACGAAACGCTGTTGAGAACCGGCATCCCCCGTGCGAGCAACCGTTTTACCCGTGGATGTCAATTTCTTGCCGGGGTTATAGCGGATGGTGTCGGGCGCTTTTGGAACGTGCAGTTTGGGTTCAAAGGAGCAAGCCGTCAACGCCAAAAATGCGCCACCCACCGCCGACGCGGTCAAAATCTTCTTCACGATCAATGTTGGTCTTTGTCTATTGATTCTTTTCACCACGACCCAGTCTTACCGCCCGTAAAATACTCCAAGCGTCTGTCCAAGCAATGGCAGGGCTACCATCTGCAGGCAACGCCCTGGATGCATGGCGTCGGGCCGAAGGCGAATCCCGCGAAGATGTGTCGTCGAGACCCGAAAACGCCGCAGGCGGGATGTTTGCGGCTCTCCCCCGAGGCGGCACGTCTCTCCGCAGGCCTCTGCAGCGCGGCTTCCTCGGCGTATCCTCTTCGCCCGACACACTCTCGTCACCGCTTCTTGATACCCGCCGAAATCCATGCCGTCGCAGTCCTGTTGCTACTTGGACAGACTCCTAATCTAAATAATTACCAACAGGCAATTATTTGGCCTGTTAGTATAGGTGTAAACTTTTCACTTGGCAACCGTGCGGCTTCTTCTCAATTCCCTGCCGTGTCAAACATCAAAATGTTGATCACCCAAAATGGAATGTTCGCCTTTCCGTTGACCTAGTGCTCTGTCACACCTACAAATTAGGATTGATTGGCCGCAAACGCCCCAACCGCAAGGAGCCAGCGGCGAAAACCGGGTCCGTAGACCCATTGAGCCGATGCGACGCCGCAGGTGGGGCGTTTGCGGCACACCATCTGGGCGGCACGTCTTTTGACCGGCCTCTGCGGCGCGGCTTCCTCGGCGTATCATCTTCGTCAGATATGCCCTCGTCGCCGCTTCTTG
>DZDI01000219.1 GCA_022730455.1 Phycisphaera mikurensis
GCATGGATAATTTCCGGATTAAATACTGATGGCGTGGCAAAAACGCCAAATGCAAAGTTAGCATGAGATTTTTATTTGGCTTAACTCTTGCATCATAAATGGCACAATGAAGAAAACTATAGATAGTCAGCTTTTTGTTTTACAGTTGCCTTCTACCAGTCAAACACCAAAAACGAGCCGGTCAGGGAGTGGTTGCAGGGGTTATCTCGTGAGGACAAGCGAAGCATTGGCGAAGACATAAAGACCGTACAATATGGGTGGCCCTTAGGAATGCCACTCATCAGGAAAATCAGCAAGGACTTATGGGAAGTAAGAAGCCATGTAGTTGACGGCATTGCCCGAGTATTTTTCACCGTGGATGGTGGGTATATGGTTTTGTTGCCTGGCATTATCAAAAAGTCACAAAAGACACCAGCCAATGAGCTAAAAACGGCAACGGATCGCCTCAGTAAATACAAAGGAGCATACGATGAAAAATAACCATATTGGCACCAGCTTTGACGAGTTTCTTGAGAAAGAAGGTCTCCGTGCCGATACTGAGGCGGTCGCTATCAAAAGAGTCATTGCCTATCAAATCGAAATGGAGATGGAGCGGGTGAAGTTATCAAAGTCTGCCATGGCCGCAAAAATGCACACAAGCAGACCAGCCCTAAGCAGACTTCTTGACCCGAATAACCCCTCTGTCACTTTGCAAACCTTGGAACGGGCGGCCATGGCACTTGGAAAGAGTCTTAGAATCGAATTGACATGACTGTCATATGTCAACAGAGGGGAGAAGGCTTATCAGAAAATGGCATATTATTGAATAGGATGCTTTTTCAGATATGTAAGCCCTCAGCATTCAAGACAAAAGGACGAGGCTTGAACCCGAAATCCCGCGTTGCCTCGGCATGATCGAACACCAAATCGCGATTCATCCGCTCAGCCATGGCTGGCGACCATTGCCGGTAGCGGGGAACAAGGCGCAGCAGTGCCACAGCCACTCGAAATACAGATAACGGCACGGACACCAGGCGCAGCGGACGCCGCATGGCAGCAAAAATACGCACCACCATCTCGCGGTAGGCCAGTGTTTCCCCACCGGAAATATTGTAGGCACGGTTGACCGTAGACGGCGAATTCAAAGCTGCAACGCAGGCGCTCGCTACATCCAGCGCATGAATCGGCTGCCGTAAGCCCTGCGCACGACCAAACAACGGAAAAAAACCGAAACGCCCAATGAACCGTGCAATCTCGGCAATATTCTTGTCCCTCCCGAAGCCGTAAATCAGCGTAGGCCGCAGAATAGTCCACTCCACCCCATGCACTAACGCCCAGTTTTGCAGGATTTTCTCGGCATCCGTCAATCGGCGTGCTATATCCTGCTCTTCAGGGTCGGATGAATCATCCTTGGTTAAGCAACTGGTTGAAGACAGCGCCACCAAGCGCCGCACGCCATAGGCTTGCAGCATGGGGAAATACTGCGGCAACACCCAAATGGGCGCCACACAGATCCACTGTTGAATCTTTTTCTCCCCGGATGGCAAACACAATCCGGTAGTGGTGCTTAGCTGCCGCCACTCCATGCCATCACCTGACGTCCGTTGCCCTCGACGGGAAAAAGCTGTGACCTGGCGGCATCCCGCACTTGCCAGCAAAGGCTGCAGGCACCCACCCACCAGACTGCTGGCGCCGAGCACCCCGACGCGGCACTCAACCACTACTATTCCCCTCTACACCTTTCAGCTTACGCAGAATCCTTTGCGCTGCGTGATGGCCCACCACCATCGAAAACCGCAGCCAAACCCCTACGGAGACCAGCCACATCAACACGCCTGGGTACTGATGTTTAAAAAACTTACGGTAAAAACGTATCATCCCCTTATGCTTGTGCCACTCAACGAACACACGGCACGACTTGCCACACGCCCCCAGCGCGTGACGTATGCGGGCATCGGGCACAAAGAGAATCTTCCAGCCCTTTTGCCGAAACCGCATGCACCAGTCCAGGTCTTCGCAATGGAGGAAGTAGCCTTCATCCCACAAGCCCACATCCTCGACCACCTCACGTTTCACCAACATACAGGCACCGGAAATGGCCTCTACTTCAATTGGGCAATCGGGCAAAGGCTGCCTATGCAAATGAAAATCGTAAAACAGCTTTGGCCAGCGATGAGCAAACCGGTGCAATCTAAAGGCCCGCACGAAAGAACGCCACGGCGTGGGGACTGCCCGACGCCCACCGCCCTGCTCGCTGCCATCATCATTGACCAACATCCCGCCCACCATGCCCACACGGTCGCTGGACTGCAAGGCAGCCAGCATCGTCACAACAGCACCGGGTTGAAAAAAACAATCAGGATTCAAAAACAGCAAAAATGGCGTAGAAGCAGCCTGCAACCCAATATTGCACGCCGCAGCAAACCCCATATTACCAGAGTTGCGGATGACACAGACTTGTGACAAATCCTGAAGCCCATCCAAGCTCCCGTCGTTTGATGCATTATCGACAACGATGACCTCAATATCCAGCGGACAGGCCATCAAGGAATCGACACAGCTTCGTAAGAATGTACCAGCGTTATAATTAACAATGATGGCGGAAAGAACGGGACTCATATTTTTCTACGTATCGGCAGCAATCGTTTATCCAACACCTGCCAGATGTCACCAATTGAGGCAATACGGCTTCTTTGAATCTGTTGGCGTTTGCGCCACATCTTCGGCAAACCCAACAAGGCATCCCGTTTGGCTCGCAAAATCACCCGCCCCTGCCCGCGAAACGTAAACCAGATAATACTTGCCAGATTCAAAGATAGATGTAATGGCAGT
>DZDI01000220.1 GCA_022730455.1 Phycisphaera mikurensis
AACTGAAGAAGATCGTCGTTACCGGCTCGCTGATCCCGACCGCTGAGATCGAGACGGCGACGCCCACGCTTTCGATTACCGCGAAAGACATCAAGGAACAGGGGTTCACCAATATCTACCAAGCGATACAAGCCATGCCCATGGCCACGGGACAGGTGCAGGGCGCTTCAGCTACCGCAGGCTTCACACAAGGCGCACAAACGGTCTCGTTGCTTGGGCTTCCACCGGACTTCACCTTGATCCTGGTCAATGGGCATCCGCTGGCCGATTATCCATTGCTGTACAATGGTCAGGCTAGTGTTCAAGACATCTCCAATTTCCCGATTTCGATGATCGATCGTATCGATATCGTGCCTGGGAACCAGTCTTCGATCTACGGATCGGCAGCCATCGCGGGCGTGATCAACATCATTCTCAAGCACCACGTGAATGGAGTCCATTTCGAATACCGTGCCGGTGGCTATTCGGGTGGCGGTGGCAACAGCCAATTACTGTCCCTGGTGGGCGGTTATCACAAAGACCGCCTGAGCTTGGTTTATGGTTTGCAGTACAGCACGCAGCAGCCCATTTACCAATTCCAGCGGCCCTACGGCACCACCTACGCCAATCCAAATCCGGATCTCAACGGCGTGCCCTACATCAGCTATGGTTTGTACGACTATAATGTGGGCAATTACATAATTCCGAGCAGCGCCGGGGCAAATCCATGCGCCAACATCGCCAACCAGTACGGCGGGACTACAGTTAAGTTCGAAACCAAGGGGTCAGGGCCAACGCCCGGAAGCTACGTTGGCAATGGCGGCTATGCATGCGGCAGTCCAAACTTTCCCGGTTATAATTCAGTGATGAATAAAACCAATCAGGGCACTGCCTATTTGTCGGGACAATTCCGCATCAACAACAACATGGAATTGTATGGCAATTTGATCGCCACGATTCAAACACAAGATTACAGCGCGGGACCGTTCTACAATTGGTGGGAACCCAACATTTCGGCATTCTACAACGGCCACGCTCCGGGAATCATCGTAAATGCCAATACTGGAACATTTCAGCAACCTTTTGAATCCTTTTCGCCAGAAGAAGTGGGCGGTCTGTTGGTCAACGCCACGCACGAAGTCGATCGCAGCTACAATTTCTACGGCGGTGTCAAAGGCAACTTGGGTGACAGCAACTGGGCTTATAATGCCTATTATGCACGTTCGCAGTTCAATACAGTGACCAATACCCCACACCCTCTCACGAGCAAGGTTGATGCGTTCTTTCAGAACCAGTTTCTGGGACCCAAACTGGGCAGTTACTATGGCTATCCGATCTATGCGCCGAATTACAGCAAATTTTATCAGAGTCTGACGCCTGCCCAATATCAAAGCTTTTTGGGTATCATGCACAGCAGCAGTGAAGCGTATACGCAAAACCTGAACTTGCAGGTCACGAATACGGATCTCTTCAAGCTGCCGGCAGGCGATGTCGGCTTCGCGGGAGTGTTGCAGGCTGGAGATCAAAACTGGTCTTTACCAGCCAATCCTTTGCTCAGCTCTGGCCAATTCTGGGGATACACGGGGTCTTCAGGCGGCGGCCGACGTAATAACTATGCCGGTGCCGTCGAACTTCATGTGCCGATCACCAGCATGCTCAGCGCTGATGTCTCCGCGCGCTACGATCGCTTCCACAATGATGGTGGCAGTACATCGAGTCAGCCAACCTACAAGGTGGCGTTCGCATTCCGGCCGCTGAGTACATTGCTGCTGCGCGCCAATTATTCGACCGCATTTAGAATGCCAGACATGGGCTTTGCCTTCGCCGGCAACAGCGGATTTTTCCAAGGCGTAACGGATTACTACCAATGTGAATTGCTGTATCCAGGAACACCGTATTCGGATTGCTCAGGCATTAACAATCCTTATATCAATACGCAAATCAAGGGTACACAGAAAGGTAATCCGAATCTCTCGTCGATCAGAGCTAAGAGCTGGGGAGGCGGGTTCGTCTGGTCACCGACATCCAACTTCAATGTCAGTGCGGATTATTATGACATCCGTATCAGCAACGAAGTCCAGTATCAGAGTGTCAATACGCTGCTGCTTAATGATGCGCAGTGCCTGCTGGGCCAGATTCCCAGCAACTCGCCTGTCTGCCAGACGGCCTATGCGGCGGTTTCGCGCGGGAACGCGAGTTCGCCGATCCCTTACTTGCTGAATGGGGTTACCATCCAACCGATCAACATTGCGCGTGAAAGCGTCAGCGGCATCATCGCCAAGGGCAGTTATACCTATGATGCCGGCCGCTGGGGACGGTTCACGCTCAGCGGCCAATACAACGTCACACTGCATCACACCCTGCAACTTGCACCGGGCGATCCTATTTACCACCTGCTGCATAATCCATACCAAGATTACACAAGCGGGCAGGGTGGAAACACGGCAGCGGCTGGCGCCGAGTACAAGACCATCTTGAACGGGACACTGGTCTGGAATATCCAGAATTGGACCACGGCGCTGACCGCCATTCGCTACGGCAAGTTGCCGAATCTTGCCGCGTACGCGAACCCGACGGTTTATCAAACCTACGGTGCTGGCCGTATGCCGCCTTGGATTATGTATAATGCAACGGTCAAGTACGACATAGGTTCCGATGCGAGTGTGGCTCTGACCGTGAACAATCTCTTCAATACGATGCCGCCGCTGGATCGCAGCTATACCGGTTGGCCTTACTACGACTACGGCGCCTACAACATCTACGGCCGTTCGTATTATGTCGATTTCAACTACCGCTTCT
>DZDI01000075.1 GCA_022730455.1 Phycisphaera mikurensis
CTCGCTTCGCGCCCACAACCCCTTAGCCCACCGTCAATCCTAATTGGTAGACGTGTCAGAGCACTAGGTGTCTGTCCAAGTAATAGCAGGGCTGCGACGGTGCGCCCATAACCTGTGTTGGGTATTGGTCGCCCAATTCCTTGCATGCTGGTCGGCAGTATTAATATAAATACAATACTATAGGGTTGTCAATTCGCCTTGGACAATCGTTCCAAGCATCAACCGGGAAGCACCACCCACCGAACCCGCTGCATGGCTGATCCCGTGATCCCGAATAAGTTGAATGCTGTTTCCTTTTGACAGCCGCCATATCACTTTTTTTGTGCCCAATCGCAAAATCGGTCTCGACCTGATAAAACATCTATGGATAAAGGCGATTCATCGCATACTGCCGAATTGGCAGTGAATCCACAGGTTATACCCAGCGGCGTGTATGAGGTGTGAACAAAGTTTTTTTTTAAACTGCAAGTCTATGCAAGTCAAGATGCTGCGCTCATATGAATAACTGAGCATCCCAATCACGGTGGCGTGAAACTTACGAAACCTTAATACTACCCTTCGCTCGAGTCGCACACTGGCTTGGTGGAGACCAGGTGGTGAGCAAAACTTGCGGCGGTCGGAAGGATTCGGCCGTCGCTTTGTGTGAAATACAATTTGTGGTTTCCCAGCGTGTTTTGGCCGTGTAATGGTGCATCGGCAGGCGCGCTGTCGTGAGTGGAACCAATTGTGGGCGGGGTTTACGGATGGGCCGGCCTCGGCACAGGATTCAGGAATTTTTGCAGGTGCGACTGCCCAAAGGGGCGGTCGCGGGCCGAATCGGGCCCATCGTTCTGGCAATGGACTGCCGCTTCCTTCTGGAAGATTGAACCATAGATGGTTCAGCGTTTCGCAGGCGTAAAGCCCATGTGACGTTTCAGCTGGAAAGGAGTCCATTATGTCGGCAGTTGGTGAATCCATCCCGTCTTGTGTCGCATTCGCATCACCGCAGGTTTTACCGGCGGCTCAAAGCATATCGGAAATTAAATCAGTTCTCATGAGTCGAATTGGCGTGGCACGTGTGGCGCAATGGTTCGGCCCGCAAACACATTTTGAAATCGCGCACGACGTATTGACCGTTTGTGCCCCTAATTCGTTTGCGGCCCAATGGATAAGGGGACATTTCGCCGACGATCTGCGAGCGGCGGCCCAGACCGCTGCCGGTGTCAAACGGGTCGACATCTGCGCAGGTGGATCGCCGCCGTCGCAGGCCGCCGCACCGCACGTAGCCGTCGCAAGGCCGTCGCTCGATGTAATAACGACGCTTTCATCGAAACTATCCCGGCTTAATCCGCATTTTACTTTGGAGCGATTTATAGGTGGCGCAGGCAACCGGATGGCACGTCACGCCGCAGAAATGGCGGCTACCGAGCCGCATAAGCTCCATGGGCCGCTATTTATTCATGGCAGTTGCGGGCTTGGCAAAACACATCTGCTTCAAGGCATTTGCCGGACGTTTGCAGCCACGTTCCCGCAAAAACGGTGGCGCTATGTCACGGCCGAGCAATTCACCAATGAATTTCTGGAGGCCATTAAAAAATCAGCAATGAGCGCCTTCCGCCAGCGGATGCGTCGTAACGATTTACTGGTGGTTGATGACGCCCATTTTTTCACCCGCAAAGTATCAACCCAGCAGGAATTTTTGCATACATTTAATGAAATCACATCGGCCGGCGGCAAAGTGGTACTGGCGGCGGACTGCCCACCTGGAAATTTAACCGATTTAAGCGAGGCCCTTGCCACACGCCTTCTCAGCGGCATGGTGGTAAGAGTTGATCCCCCTGATAACCGAACTAAAGCCGCCATTCTGCGGCAATCTGTGCAGCAGCGCGGATGGGTTATCAGCGATGTGGTCATCAACCGCCTGGCCTCTGAACCGGTCGCCAACGTCCGCGAGTTGGAGGGACGTCTGACACAAACCGTGATGCGGCAAACACTCAATGGCAGGGCCGCGGTAACCGCCCATGATGACACCACAGGTCGAGATGATTCATTGCCGCCGACGGCATCGGCGGAAATCATTCTTCGCACGACAGCAGAATACCTGGGCCAGGACCTGGAAAAGCTTACATCCGGTTGCCGGGCCTCTGATTGCTCCCGTGCCCGTGGCATTGCCATGTACTTGGTGCGTGAAATGGCGAAAATGAGTTATCCAGAAATTAGCCGGGTTGTTGGCGTTAAAAGTCATTCCGCGGTGATGGCTGCCTGCCGCCGTGTATCAGATCAATTAGCCTCGGCTGAATTACTATTGTGGAAGCTCGGTGATGACGTACGCAGTGCCACAGTTACGCAGGTGGTGGGCGATATCATCGCCCGTATCCGCCAGTTGCCGCACCAGAGCCACACCGCTTCTAACGCTGGAGGCTGACCGTGCCCTTGCACCGACAGCGGCATCGGATCGCTGGCATCCACCCCCTGGGTAATGACAGGGCAAAATGTTCGCAGTTGATCAGTCGCAGCCCAGGCGATATTCAATAATGTGCCGATACGGCGTTGACGGCTCAACAATCGTGGATGGAAAGTGGCTATGGTGCACGGCGTCCGGAAAGTGTTGGGTTTCCAGGCAAAAGCCGCCATGCTTCATATAGCGCCCGCCGATTCCGCTCACACTACCATCAAGAAAGTTGCCAGTATAGAGTTGTACCGCCGGTTGGGTGGTGTAAACCTGCAAGGTACGCCCGCTGGCGGTATCCCTCGCAGCACCTGCCAGCCGCAGGCCGTCAGCCTCAAACCGGCTGGCTAATACATAATTATGATCATAGCCGGGTTTTACAGCGGCGATGTCCTTGCCGATGGTCTTGGGATTTCTGAAATCTAGGGGCGTATTCGTGACTGAACAAACCTCACCAGTGGATATCAGTGCTGCATCTGCCGGGGTATAAAAATCAGCGGGGATACGCAACTCGTGCGCCAAAATATTGCCCTGACCTGCACCATGGAGATTAAAATAAGTGTGATTGGTCAGATTGATGGGCGTCGGAGCGTCTACAATCGCCGACATTTCAAGGCGCAGGACGCTGCGCTCATCAAGCGTGTAGAGAGCCTTAAAGTCCACTGATCCGGGAAATCCGCCCTCACCATCCGGGCTCAAACAGGTAAATTCAACACCGGCTGAATCACTTTTTTCCACCGGTTTGGCGTGCCACAAGCGTCGACCGAGTCCAATTTTTCCTCCATGGATACAGTTTGGTCCGTCATTGGCATCCAAAGAATAGACTTTGCCGGCGAGTTCAAACTTTGCCCCGGCAATTCGATTGGCCACCCTTCCCACCATGCAGCCAAAGTGTGGGTGAGGGGCAATGTAGTCTGCCAGCGATGAAAAACCCAGCACCACATCCGCTATATTTCCGGCCTTATCGGGAACCAGCAATTCGGTAATCGTTGCGCCGATGGCACAAAGTCTCATTTCTGTACCCTTCTGATTACGAATACTGAATCTTTCAACCGGTGTTCCGTCAGGCATGGTACCGAAGGCTTCGCTTGATACTTTCACAATTTACTCCAAACCGCCAGAAGCGTAATCTCATTGAGTAACCGCTCACGGCCCGTGAGCCAGTCAGGCTCACGACGAGCCTTTCCATAGGGGGAGTTTATCCCCTTCTCCGGAAGAAATGCAAATAAATATTGTTTTATAAGCCTCGGCTGAGAACTTGAGGATTGTATACCATCTGCCTGACAAGAGGACTTGGATCAAAGGGTTGGTCAAAGTGGCATGCGTTCTGCATCAGTCGGAAATGGCGAAACGCCTTCCAGAACATCCATTTTCAACTCTATCCCGACCGAGCATGATTTCCATTACGGACGCTATTGGGTTTGTCCCGCTGGTGGACCATCACCACCGGCCTGGCAGACAACCCATCGGAAGAGGAAACGGCCATTTTAAGTTAACACTTATAGGCGACTGATCTTCTTTTGCATTGACAGATATACGCCGGAGCGGAAGATACCGGGAGGCGTGGTTTTGCAGAGGATATTAAATGATGTCGGGATACAAATTGGGTGTTGCCATTGTGGTTGTGCTGGCGATTCTCGGCGGGTTGGTTTTTTGGCTTACCCAAAATCACAGCTTTCATATTGGCCCGCCTACGCAGGCCACCACTGGCGCCAATTTTATGCGGCCCATTGGGCTCGCACACAGGCCGCTCACTTTTATGCCGATATCCACCGGCGCCGGTGCCGGCAGGGCCTATATCGCGGCCTATGCTTACTTCATGAAACAAGCACCGACATCGGCAGCAATGAAAAAAATAGCTACCAACCCTCGGCCGGCTAAAAACTTGGTGATCCTGCATCTTGCCAGGATGATTGAAGCGGCCGCTACCCATGGCGTATCGCACCGCTATATTCTTTTTACCAAAACCCTGCCGGCGCCCGCCGTCCATGATCCGATCAAGAAAAGGTTGGATGCATTGACCGTGGCGCTGAGTGATCTGGGCGAAGCGTATGTGGTAAATAAACATCCACACAAGGCGAAGATGGTGTTTGGCGCCATAATGGCGATGGGTTATCGACTGTGGATTCATGGGCTGCTTATAGGTGTGCGTTCCAGTGGCCTTACCGCTATGTCGGGCGCCGCGGCCGGCGAGCGGCAGATTTATTCCTCGGGGCAATTAAAAAGCGATCAGGGACTGCATGCTGTCGCTGTCTTTCAGCGTGCGTTGCACACCACGATGCGCAAATGGACTTCCAAACTCTTCGTCGTGGATGTCATTAATCCCGTGCCCGGTGATATGGCCAATGTGGCGCGGCACGATCAGGATATATCATGGCGGATCGCGGCCATCAACGAACTGGGCTTTGCACGATGGGCTACGCCATCGCGATCGCAGCAGCAGGCAATTATTAATTTGCTCACCAAGCTGGAACACAGCCCCAATCCATACCTGAAGGAGGCGGCACACAATGCGCTTAATCTTACGGCAGCGGCTATCAATGAAATGTGATCAGGCCGCGAAGTGATCCAGAAATCCGTCCAAGTAATAGCAGCGACAGCTCGGGATAAGACGCTGATAGGTTTCATTATGCTGTGTGGATGCATCTCGACCGCCGGGCTTGCCCCGGCGCGTTTGAACGCACTTGGTAGCCCAAAAAAGGGTAACGCAGACATCTTGTCTGCATCCCCGGAGGTCCGAGAGCACCATCCGCGTCTGCAGGCAGCGCAGTATCCGGCGCCGTGGCGGCACCATTTACTTCCATTTAGGTGCTTGTAGTAAGCCTGATGCCCCTCCGCACCGGCCTGTGGAGGATTTACCAACCGGGGCTGTGGTTCGGTAAATGTTTATTCCAAAGTTTGCCGTCGACCCATAGCTGAGCTGGCTTCTGGCGCGAAATTAATCTCGGCCCCTGCGATGGCGTGGCGACCAATACAGAAAAGTGAATTGCGTAAACCTCGTGCGGCCGACACAGTAAATGAACAGCCGCTACATTGGATTTTCCCAGCGGAAGTCGATCGGACACTCCGGCACCGGGAAAGCATCCCATTGCCTCAGGCAAGCCGATTGGAGTGGTATAAAAAATGCCGATCTTGTTGCGGGTATCAATGTTGGCAAGCCAGCCTTTAGAAGCCATATTCGTTTTGCCCCACATTGGCGAGCCGCGCACCATCCGAACAGGCCAACTGCCATCGCGGGCATATCGATCAGCGGCGGCGTTATGGACGTAGGGATTAAACGTTGGATACATAAATGCATCCGTGCGATCAGAATACAAGGTTGGTATTTCCGTATTCATGCGGAACGTGTGCTTGCCATGGCGCCGAAACACATAAACAAAATGGGCCACTCCGTACCGGTCAATGCTGACCTTTTCGGTATAAAGCCAATCTGTGGGGTTACCCGTGTCATAGTCCCAAGGTTTGATCACTGCGACAAAACGATGGCGGCTCGCCTTCCATCGCACCACCCGGCTTCCTATTTGCGGGAACACGCTTCCATCTGGGTGCTTGTAGTAAGCTTGATGCCCCTCCGCGCCGGCCTGTGTTGGATTTACCAGCAGAGGCTGCCGTCCGGGCGCGTTGCGGTACATAAATTGATCCACCTGCAACTCGCGCCCTACGTCGTGAAAGTCTACAATATTTAAGCCGTGGGCGACATGCTTATTGGTAATTCCCACCACTACGGCACCCCACGCGATATTAAATACCACGGACAGTCCACCGTTTGAAATGGTGACGTTTTTATTTTTGGGTGGCGGCTGAAAGTGCGGAGTCGCGAAAGCTGCTTGGCTGCTGAAGAGTGCCATCGCCCCGCAGGCCGCCAACAACCCGCAGGTCAGTCGCCTGATAAATTTAATTCTCATAATTAACCCCCTTACAATGCCAGCCAGTGCCCTGCTGTAAACGGTTCAAGGCGAACAATTGTAACAATTGTACCATAGACAAACGGGCTCCGTCGCCGCGTCGTCCCGCGCAATATTAATACTTCCGGTCCAGCAATCGATAGCCGATGGCCTCGGTGAGATGCACGGCGGAGATGGAATCGGCACCGTCCAAATCGGCAATGGTACGGGCCAGCCGCCGCACTTTATCGAACGCCCGGGCACTCAATCCCAGCTCCTCCATGGCCTGTTTCATCAGACGCAAGCATACGTCATCCAATACACCATATTTCTGCAGGTCCCTAGTTTTCATGGATGCATTGGTTATGGTGCCGCCATCACCAAACCGCTGTGCTTGAACCCGTCGGGCCCCTTCAACGGCCTGCCGCATCTGCGCTGAAGTTGTCCCCGGTGTTTTGCTGGTCAAGTCGCGATAGGTGACAGCCGGAACTTCCAAATGAATATCGATGCGGTCCAGCAGTGGGCCGGAAAGCTTGCCCATATATTTATCCATCGCCTGAATTTCGGTGGACTTGGCTTTGCGGCGGTCGAGATTGCCTTTGCCGGCCGCCGTTGGATTCATCGCCGCCACCAACATAAATCGGGCGGGAAATGACACGCTGGCATGTGATCGCGCCACTGTGACGACTCCAGATTCCAGCGGCTGACGGAGAGTTTCCAGCACGTGGCGCTGAAATTCAGGCAATTCATCGAGAAATAAAATTCCATGATGAGCCAGTGAAACTTCACCGGGCCGAGGGATGGAACCGCCGCCCACCAACGCCGGCCCGCTGGCGCTATGGTGCGGCATACGCACCGGGCGCTGCCGCATTAAACTTGCCCCTTTGGGCAGCAAGCCGCACGCCGAATATATCTGCGAAGTCTCTAAAGCTTCGCGCCGTGACAGCGGCGGCATGATGGTCGGTAGTCGCTGGCACAGCATCGTTTTGCCAGCGCCGGGCGGCCCGAGCAAGAGCACATTGTGATAGCCGGCAGCCGCGATCGTCATTGCTCTTTTGGCAATCTCCTGTCCCCGCACATCGGCAAAGTCCACCTCATAAAGTGCTGTGACATCCACATCCTCCAGATGCTCAGGTGTTTCAGGTGTGAGGTCCAGTTGACCGTTGAGAAAACCCACCATCGCGGCAAGTGAGTCAATCGCATACACCTCAATATCAGGTACCACCGCCGCCTCGCGGGCATTGGCCGTCGGTATTAAAACTCCGGTCGTCCCGGTTTCGGCCGCGAGCATCGCCAGCGACAACGCACCTTTAATCGGCCGTACGCTGCCATCGAGCGCCAATTCCCCGGCCACCAGAAAACTCTTATGCCGATCACCCTGTATCACCTTGTTGGCGTGCAGAATTCCCAATGCAATGGGCAACTCCAAACTGCTGCCGTCCTTTTTTATATCTGCTGGTGCGAGGTTCACCAGCAATTTCCGTTCCGGCCAGGTGTAGCCGCTGTTAATCATCGCTGTTTGAATACGGTCCAGCGCCTCGCGAACGGCGGCGTTGGCCAAACCAACAATCAGGGGATCGCCATAATCCTTTTGGGCGATGTCTACTTCCACTTCGCAATCGAGTGCTTCAATACCCTGCAGGACGAAACTGCGAACTTTGGCGAGCATAATTCCCTCCACGAAAGTCAGATCATGAAACAGCGATATAGTGCACCGACCGGTGAAACTCTGCAAGCCTTGACTTCATCGGCTCTGGCACCTGCTGAACCGTTAATCGCAACGGGGTGAACATTTATTTGGAGCTGGTGGTCTTATCGGCTGCCAGAATCGGCGCCGTATGCTCGATTTTTTCTTTGGAATAATGCCGACCAGCCCAGATGCTTCCACCATGCACGTAATAATCCCATATGCTGCCCAGCAGCGTCAACATGGAAAAGAACACACCAATCGGCAACAGAAATTCGATCCCAGGCTTCTGCCGCGCCTCTCTACGAACGCGGTAGGCGTGAATAAAAAATAGTAAATTCAGGGCTAGAGCGATGATCCCGACCACTCGCCATCCCGTTGAGGGCATGAAGATATTGCCCAAAACCGCTATAAGCAGATAAATCGGCACCAGTACACCCAGCGTCAGCAGCGAACTTAGAGCCAAGGCCGCCCACAGCAGCGAACCATTCAGCCCGGAATAGGCATTTTTTTTGAGCCCGTTAAAGGTGTCGCCCAAGCCCTCATACATGCGCCCAGCCAGCATATCCGGTGAATAGGTTGTAAACACACGAAATCCCTCGGCTCGCGCGCGGCGGCCAATGGCTAAATCTTCAATAACGTGGCCGCGGATGGCGGCGTGCCGTCCAATGGCGTCGTAAGCGGCCGTCCGGAACAACATGTAGGCACCGGCAGTCAGTGGCATCGGATGTGTGGTGCGATTAACCACAGGCAGGGGAGCCAGCCGTTGTATGGCCAGCGTGGCCGTCAGCATCACAGCCTGTTCAATCGCGCCGCCGGGAGTCATCCATGGCAGAAAAGTAAGTAAATCCAACTTGCGGTGCAGCACGAGACGCATCGCATAGGTAAGTGATTCGGGATGGTGCACCATGTCGGAATCGGTAAATAAGACGTACGGTGTGGTGATGTATGAGTCAGCTTGATGCACCGCCCATACCTTGCCGGTCCACCCGGGCGGAGGAGATGTCTGATTTTGGATAACCGTTAAGTGTGTGTGGCGCTGCTTCAGCTCCTGGCAGATGCTGGCGGTATCGTCCGCAGACTGGTCATCGATAAACACCACTTGATAATGTGGATAAGTCATTTGGCATAGTGAGCCGAGGGTTTGTTTGAGTACGTGGCCTTCGTTACGTCCTGGAGCCACCACCGTCACCGCCGGCCATTGTTCCGGATCGCCCAGCCAGCGATCGGTAACGGGCTCCCCCTGCACCGCATGGTTAAGATCATCGGGCTTATGGATCAGGTTGTAGGTGAAGCGCCGATTGTGTCGGCTCGACGTACTGAAAATAACCACTGCCCAAAGCAGCAGCGCTATCCCCGCCAATCCACCAGTCAGCCACATCAGGATGGGCATCGGTCCACTTGCTCCTGCAATTTACACTCTCTATTTTACGCTGCGCTGACACGAATGGTTGGGCAATGAGACGTACATGGTATGCGATTGCCGGGCTATATCCGATGCAACGCCCGGAGATCTGCCTCATCCGCTCGCCCGGTAATAAATTGTTGCACACGCGGATCGCGGTGCGAACGCAAGTCATCGGCACTGCCGTCGGCTATAATCCCGCCACCCATCAGTATCACCATCCGTTCTCCCACCTTGAACGCGCTCGCCAGATCGTGGGTAACCACAATCGCCGAAACTTTGAGTTCCTCGTGCAGCTTGAGAATGAGTTCATTTATAACATCCGACCGGATGGGATCCAAACCGGTGGTCGGCTCGTCATATAGAACCAATTCGGGATTGAGCGCGATAGCGCGGGCCAGCGCTACCCGTTTACGCTGGCCACCGGATAATTCACCGGGCATTTTCCTTTCACTGTTTTCCATGCCGACCATGGCCAGTCGCTCGGCAACCCGATCATCGATATCTGCTTTGGATAAGCGCGAATGTGTACGCAGTGGAAAGGCGACATTATCGCCAACTGTCATGGAATCAAACAAGGCACTGAGTTGAAACAGAAAGCCGATTTTTTTTCGGATTGGCGACATATCTCGATCACTGAGATGATCAATGCGTTCATCGCGATAGTACACCTGCCCGGCATCTGGCTGTAAAAGCCCAACGATGTGCTTGAGCAACACCGATTTTCCTGTGCCCGAGGGGCCAAGCACCACAGTGGTTTGTCCCTCGGTAAACGCAATAGATACCCCGTTGAGCACCACCTGTGAGCCAAAACTTTTATAAATATTTTCAAACCGGATCAGTGCCGGCAATGCGCTTGACGTTCCAGGCAAAGTATCGACCATAGCTTATAGTACACTCGGTTGATTGGGGTAAAGTGCGTTGTACAGGTTATTAAGCCCCAGGGCCAGGATAAAATTACTTAGTAAGATCAAGCAAAACCCAGTGACAAATGCTTCGGTACAGGCGCGGCCCACGCCTTGGGCGCCGTTGCCGCAGCGAAAACCTTTGTAGCATGCCACTGTTGAAATAACTATGCCGAAAAAAAACGCCTTGACCAATCCAACGTTCACGGTGAACAAATCAGTCGACTGCGCTGCGTAATGCCAGAATGGATAATTGCGCACACCCTCCACTTGCACCGCCACCACCCAGCCGCCCAAAATCCCGATCGCGTCGCTGTAAAGGGTGAGAATAGGGGCCATGATCACGCACGCCAAAACCCGCGGTACCACCAACGTGCGGATGGGGTCCGCACCCATCACACGTAGCGCGTCAATTTGCTCTGTGACACGCATGGTGCCGAGTTCTGCCGTCATCGCGCCACCCAAACGCCCTGCCAGCATGACGGCCGTAAGGATCGGCCCTACCTGTTTGACCACGCTGATAACAATCACTGAGCCGACGCGGCTTGCCAGACCAATCTCTCGAAACTGCGGCAGCGTTTCCACTGCCAGTACCGCGCCGATAAATCCACCGGCGACCATCACCACTGGTATCGACTTTGTGCCCATTTCATACATTTGTGCAAGGGTTTCGCTGATGGTACGTCGTCCCGGCCATCGCAATATCCCATATAGTGTGCTGAGAAAAAAAACGCCCATGTCGCCCATGGCCAAGTTGGTATTGATCGCCCATGCCCCCAGCCGGGCCACGTAATCGGGGCGGCTGGGTAACGTTTCGTCATAGGTTTTGATACTTGCCATATAAGTCCCGCTGGCCTCGGTAATTCCCAAAACTCTGCTTTGGCATTGTATACCTTCTACGCCACGTGTGCAGCCCTGTTTTTACAGATGTGGAACGACTGTTGCCATCATGCCTCCGCATACGGCCTCGATCGGCGTCTGCATTGACTCGCGTCATTACCAAGCCATCAGAATCGCGGTAGCGCCGCAGCATGGATGCAGTTCAGTTGCTGGAATAGGTTCAGCGACCGGTGTTGATAGCGGCAAAATCATTGTCGATACTGGCCTAATATGATGGAAAGCTCAATGATGATAATAATAATGGCGAAAACCAATGCGCCTAATAATCCCAAAATCAGAGGGTCGGATAGCCGCTGCTGGAAGGACTTAAAACCCAGATCGATGGTCTTTTCTTCCTCGAATTGCACCATATCCAGACCATCTTCCCTCGGGATGGCAGCGGCATTTTTTTCCATCTTCGACAGCGATGTGAGGTCATATGATTTTCGCGCCAGCAATGGCGGATCCCCGCGGGCTACAGCTTCAAGATCGGCAAGCATATCGCCGGTACTGCCATAGCGTTTTTTGGGGTCCTTCGCCATGGCCACTTCGATAATTTCTGATGTCCCGGCAGATAGAGTACTTACAATGTGATCCGGTGGAACTAAATCATCCTTCAGATGTTTATGCATCACCGCGGCCGGTGATGGTGCCTCAAATGGTACCCGCCCGGTCACCATGTGATACAGTGTGGCTCCAAGTGAATATATGTCCGAACGAAAGTCAATATTCACTTCGCCACGGATCTGCTCGGGAGATATGTAATAGGGTGTTCCATAAGCCTTACCGGCTTCCGCCAATGCGACTTCTTTGTCGCCCGCCTCACGTGCCAATCCCATGTCAGCGAGTTTGGCGGTTCCATCGGGTGAAATCATAATATTTTTGGGTTTGACATCGCGGTGAATGAGTCCCTGCGCGTGAGCATGCACCAATGCCTGACAAACCTGAATGATAATCTTAATCGCCACTTTTTCAGGGTACGGTTTTCCACTATCGATCAGATGGTCATAAACTGTCTTGCCCTCCACATACTCCATGACAAAGTAGTGGTAGCCTCCTGCTTCACCCACATCATAAGCGCCCACGATGTGGGGGTGATTCAGTTTCGCCGCAGCCCGGCCTTCTTTGTAAAATCGGTCCACAAATTCCCGATTTTCACTCATTCGCTTCGGCAGTACTTTTACTGCCACCATTCGATCCAGCGATAACTGCCGCGCTTTGTATACGGTGGCCATCGCCCCCGAACCAAGTTTTGCGAGTATTTGAAACCCGGGTATTTGCTGCAGCGTTTTTTGATCTTCAATCGTCCTTAACACACGGTTTAATTGCGTTTGGGTGACGTAACCATTGGCCACTAAAATATCGGCCAACGCACGGTGATTGTTTTCCTGTGCCAGTTCGGTCTGAAGAGCCGTGCAATCGCTAATTTCATCTGTCGTGCAAAGTTTTTGCTCCACCACCAGCTTTCCAAGCAGCGTATCGCTGCGCGACGACGACAACGAGGACAACGACGGCGAACTCGATGCGGAAGGATCAGTGGACATCTTCTAACTTCCCTGAAGAACACCTATGGGCCAATACAATCTCCAGGATGCGAAATGCACCCGACGTAGCCAGCACCCGCCGCTCTCCCCTCGTCATCCGCACAGATTTGTAAGTGCGGTAAGCCTGTAGTTTTACGGGGACTCTCGATCTGTTGCAAGCCCACATGATCTAGTGCTCTGTCACGCCTACAAATTAGGATTGACGG
>DZDI01000076.1 GCA_022730455.1 Phycisphaera mikurensis
GGCTGTCTGGACACTCTCCGGCTCCAATAGTGTTACTTTTGCCAATGGCATTAGCATTTTCTCCGGCGCCACGCTGAATATTTCGGCTGACAACAATTTGGGGGCGGCGGCCAATGCCATCGACCTCTCCGATGGCACGCTGGGCGTAAACGGAACGTTCACCACGGACCGGCAGATCACGCTGTTTAATACAGGCGTTATCTCAGTAGAGGCTGGCAAGGTGTTCACGGACGACGGGCAGATAGCCGGCGGCGGCGTACCCGAGGGACCGCTTCAAATCGCCAATGGACCGATTTTGGCATCTCCTACCGCCGGCCGACTCGAGGTATCCGGTGCGGGAACGTTGGTGCTCAACGGTAACAACACCTACACGGGCGGCACGACGATTGACGTCGGCTCCACGGCCGTCGCCGGCAGCAACAGTGCCTTTGGCTCCGGCGCCATCACCAATGCGGGCACGCTGGCCACCAGCAATTACATGTTTGACGGCCCAACGCCAGTGGTGATCAATGCCTCCAGCCTGACGCTGAGTTCAACTTCAGCCTTAGACTTGGCTATTTTCGGCACCCCCGCCTCGGGCAATTATGATTACGTATCGCTGGGCAGCGGCAAGGCAGCACTGGCCGGCAAATTAAACATACGCTTTATCAATTACAACCCATCGAAAGGCCAAGCTTATACCGTGATTAAGACCACGGGAGCGGTCAATGGTAGCTTTGCCACCGTTGCATCGAATTTAAACCAAGTTTCATTTACGCAGAGCGAACTCGACGGCACGGGTTACGAAATTGTGATCCAATCCTCGGGATTGCCGCAGTTGTTTGATACGACAGGCTTGACGCCCAATCAGCTTCATTTTGCCGATTATGTCAACAATCTCTCCAATCAGGGGCTGATTCCCCAGAGCATGATCAACCCGGTTACCGCCATGAGTTTTCTCTCTGGCCCGACATTGGGGGCGTATCTCTCATCGCTTACGCCGCAGGATTACGCCCAGTTAACTCAGCCGGCCATCAACAACATGATTTTTGAAGGCATATCGGTTGATGGACAGGTCTATGACGCCTTTCATGGTGGCGGGTTTGATACTTCCGGTCTTGCATTGCTCAAGACCAGCCAAAGCAATCCATTTGCGTTGAGTCTCGCATCGGCCATGAAGGAGGCGGATCATCAAGCCTTGCAGGGGCAATCGATGCAGGAATTTGATGCGGCAGGCATGGTGCCGCCACGGGCTGATACAGCTACGCGATGGTCGGGCTTTTTAACGGGCCAAATTGCCTTGGATTCAGCGCCTCAGGGTGGATACCCCACGCAGCATTTCACCACGGGCAGCGTGATGGCAGGACTGGATTATCGCCTCACGAAACACCTGCTGGTAGGCGGGCTGTTTAACTATGCTTACACGGGCGGCACGCTGGATAACCTGGGTAGTCGGGAGACGGCCAACAGTTATGCCCCGGGTTTATTTGCGGGTTATAAGATCGGTGGGTTGCAGATTGATGGTTTAACGCAGTACAGCTTCAATGCGTACAAGGTGAACCGCAATATTGTGTTGCCGGGCTATGCAGGCACGGCAACGGGTGAGCCGGACAGCAATCAGTATGATGCATCGCTGATGGCGGACTATTATTTCCATCCGGCATCCGGATTGGATATTGGGCCATCGGGCGGGCTGGCGTATACCCACATGAATGTGGGGGGCTTTACGGAGACGGGCAGTCCTTATGCGTTAAGGGTATCGAAAGAGAGTGTGGATTCATTCCGCACGCTGCTGGGTTTTCAGGGTCATTGGCATTTGAACAAGAAGTTGATGCCGCTGCCGTTGGTGGTGAGTTTTAATGCGTTTTGGCAGCATGAATATATAGGTCGCAGCGGATCGTTGGTGGCGAGTTTCAGTCAGATAGGCTCGGGATCGTTTTTGTACAACCAGCCAAGTCCATCGCGTAATTCTGCGATATTGGGATTAGGTATTGGCGGGTACCTGACGAAGCACACATCGCTGTTCGTCAATTACCAGACGCAGATTGGCGATCACCGCCAGTTTGCCCAGACGGTCATGGCCGGCGTGTCGATCGGATTCTAGGGTAGAGTCTGTCCAAGTTGATGAGTCGCCGTCGGCCCGACGCCTTGTATCCGGGGCATTTCCGGCACATCGCAGCTCTGCTATTACTTGGACAGACTCCTATGAGCGGTCGGTCGCGGAGCTACGACAAAAATGGATTGCTTCGCCGTTCTGTCCCAATGTCGGTCGCGGGGCCGTGCCCTGGACGCACCGATGTTTGATTTGGCAATGCCATGGCTTTCGCAAGTGATTGGCGCATGGCGATCGGGTCGGAATCGGGCAGGTCTGTTCGACCGATTGAACCCGCAAATAGCAAATCTCCCGCCAGAAATACCTGCTGGTCAGCCAAGTAGAACGCGATGTGGCCAGGTGCGTGCCCGGGCGTAAAGATAGCCTTGAGCTTCAAGGTACCAACTTCAATCACATCCCCATCGCGCAGGTATGCATCGGCCGATCGAGGTTCAATCTGGTACGGCAATTGAAACATCTGCGAACCCGGATGCTGAAGTTTGGCTTCATCCAGTTGATGAATCAACACCTTACCGTTCGGATAATGGTCCGTATAAACCTTGTGATCGCTGATGTGATCCCAATGCCCGTGGGTCAGCAGCAACAGAGGGATGTCCCATCCTTTGTGCCGGGCCAGTTTAATCAATGGCTGAACTGTATTTTGCGGCGCATCAATCAATGCGGCCTGTCCTGATGTTTCGTCGGCAATAAGGTAAGCATTGGTGGCCGCCAAACCGCCGGTGTTCTGGTGAATCTCCATGGATACGACTTTACTGCTATGCTCCATTTTTGCCAATCCCGGCAAGTAGCGGCCTGCTGGCGGAGATGATACGCCGAGCAAGCCGCGCTGCCTCATTGTGGCGATAACCCGGACAGCCCGCTGTTATGCGGATATAATAGCGCGGCCGGAAGCGAATGATGCCGCTGGCCCGAAGGAATGAAAAGTGTACGAAGAAATTAAAAATAAAATTATAGACTTGCTCTTCGCTGCCTCTGGTAGCGCGGTGTCGCTTAAGGCTATCCGCGGCGAACTGGGCATTGACCCCCGCAACGAAGACACCTTGCACCATGCCATTGACGAACTCATATCGGCCGACATCCTCATGCCGCAGCAAAATGGTCAATCGCTTAGCTTTAATCGTGAGCGGGAAGATGTCGTCGGCGTGTTCAGCTCTAATTATCGTGGCTTTGGTTTCGTTGCGCCGTTGGTAGATGACAAACTTGGCGATCTGTTTATAAGCCCGTCGGATACGCTCGATGCCCATTCCGGTGATTTGGTTGTGGCCCGGATTATGGCCAGCTCCAAACGCGATCAGCAACTGATGAGCCGGTCGGGACGCATATTACGCATCTTACGGCGCGGAACCACGCGGTGTGTTGGCACGCTGACAGCCATTTCTTCGGGTTGGGTGGTTGTGCCCGATGGCACGATCTTCAGACACCCCTTGGGTATAGCAGACATTTCCGCCACCAATGCCGTCGAGGGGGATAAAGTGGTGGCCGAGGTGCTGGAATTTCCACGCCCCGGACACCCCGGCCAAGGCGTTATCGTTGAAGTGCTTGGCCCCAAGGGCGATGCCGAAGTTGAGTTGCAGTCTATCACGCGGCAATTTGGCTTGCCGGGAGATTTCCCGCCTGCCGTCCGCGACGCCGCCGCCAAAGCCGCCCGTGAATTTAAACCGGACCGTTTTTCAGATCGGCAGGACATCAGCCAACAACTGACCATCACCATCGACCCGGACGACGCCCGCGACTTTGATGATGCCATAAGCTTGGAGATACTTCAGCCGTCCGAGACAGCCAATGATCCGCTCCACCACCTCGCGGCCTCCACCCAATCAGATAAACCAGGCCCCTCCGTCTTTGAATTGGGCGTGCATATTGCAGACGTCAGTGCCTTTGTGACCGTGCAGTCGCCAATGGACCTTGAGGCTCGATTGCGTGGCAACAGCATTTACTTTCCGCGGCATGTCATACCGATGTTGCCGGAGATTTTGTCCAACGGAATTTGTTCTTTACAGGAAAATCAGCCGCGTTTAACCAAATCTGCCTTCCTACGCTATGACGCGCAGGGACGTGTGACGAGCACGCGATTGGCTAACACCGTCATGGTTTCAAAAAAGCGGTTGACGTATCGCCAGGCACAGGCGGTGATCGACAACGCAACGGGCCAGGGGCCCACCTATAGCAAGGGATTACTGGATTCTCCGCCCAACCCGCACCTGCCCGTTGTAAGCGATCAGGTTCGCGAGCTTCTGGTAAACATGGATCGCCTGGCGCGGATTATCCGTCAGCGGCGGCTGAATATGGGGATGATCGTGCTGGATTTGCCGGAGGTGGAATTGGTTCTGGACCCCCTCGGGCAAGTCATCGATGCCCATCCGGAAGATGATTCCTTCACCCACAAAATCATTGAAATGTTCATGGTTGAAGCCAACGAGGCCGTGGCCCGTTTTTTAACTTCCAAAGGCGTGCCGGTGCTGCGGCGGGTCCATCCCGAGCCGGATGCCGAATTGACCGATGGGGTGCGGAGGTTTCTCACCGTCAGCGGAAAAAAAACACCCCGCCAACTGGACAGGAGGGTGATCGCAGAATTGTTGGATTCCGTCCGCGGTACGCCCATCGCCTATGCCGTGAATTTAAGTGTTCTCAAAACCTTCAGCACCGCTCAGTATTCTCCAGAACCATTAGGGCATTATGCACTGGGCAGCGATAACTATGCACATTTTACCTCGCCGATCCGGCGCTATGCCGATTTGGTCATCCACCGCTCTTTGGATGCGGTGCTGCGCCGGTCAACTCTCAAAAAGGCAAAAGGCAAACCGCCGGCCGTCTCCGCCTTCCTTACCCCTTCCGGCTCTCTGATGCCCCGCGATTTAACCGATTTGCCCGATGAGGCCACGCTTGAAAAACTCGCCCGGCACCTGTCTATGACCGAGCGGCGGGCACAGGATGCGGAACGTGAATTGCGAATGGTCAAGATATTGCAGCTTTTATCCGCCCATGTGGGAGATATCATCGATGGCGTCATCACCGGTGTCGCCGGATGGGGAATTTTTATTCAATCCAGCCGGTTCCTGGTGGAAGGCACCATTCGCGTTAATGATCTCCCTGATGATTACTGGATTTTTGAAGATGGCCGCAGTTGCCTGCGCGGGCAGCGCACAGGTCGGCGGTTGTCGCTGGGCGATCGCGTGAAGGTGCAAATTATTGCCGTCAATATCCCCTCTCGCAAAATGGATTTGCGTTTGATGGAGCACGCTGCAACCGCCCGTGGCGAGCAGCGTCTACGCTCCATAAACCCACCCAGAAATCCACCCAAGCCCGGGCGATGGGATAAGCCTCCCGAACCATCCCATACCGAGAAGCGTAAAAAGGGTAGCGGGCGGAATCGATTTGCGGCACTAAAAGGGCGAAAAAAAAGGTTTCGCCCAGGTAAGTAGAAATGATGATGAACAAAACCGCATTTCAATTCATTCGACGTTATCTAGGCCGCTGGCTTATCTGGGCTGCGGCACTGGTACTGCTTGCCACCATCCCGGGATGTGTGACGCGCGTTATCAAGAATAACAGCGTAACGGCCCAACTGCAGCGTGCCGCTGGCAATGGACCCGGCTGGTATGTTAATTCCAATTCCAAATCAAATTCGTCCGGCCATGCGCACAGCGGCTTTACGCGTCCTCGACCTGGAAGCTTTATTTTTGGCCCATCCCAGCCGCATTAATAACATAATTGTCCGCAACGAGCAGCATGGCCTTTGAGAACGGTATCCGGTCGCCGTTTCCCCACTAAACATGGCACAAATTATAATGACGACCGCGCCGGGCTTGGGAAAGAAAAGTTTTGGGGTGTGCAGACGATGCGTTTGGGCGAGTATTTGAAATTTATGAACCAGGTCAGATCGCTCGTCCAAAGCGATGGCATCCATGCATATCTCATTAAATTTGCAGCCTCGCTGCGACGGAAAATACGTCTGCTCTTGCCTGGTGCATCCGTGTGCAGATGGTGCCAAAATCAAGCCCGTTCCTGCACCTCTCGCCCCGTAACGCCAGTGAAGGTGCCATTCCTACACGCCGGCGCCGGGCGTGCACGGCGGTGCCCGACGCTTAGCCTACTGGTGATCGGCACCATGACCGCCGCCTGTTTTTTTGCACCAGGCTCGGCGTGGGCAGCACATGTCATCGCCGGGCCTATGGTCGGAAGCGTTACCACGACCACTGCACGCGTATGGCTGGAAATCAGTACCACTGATCCCATCACGGTCCGGATATATAATGTCAATACCAATCAAGAGATCAATGCGGTTGGGATGGATATCACCGGCCCGCCTCCATTTGTCGCCGATGCAGCCTTTGGCGGGCTGAAACCCGACCACGACTACCGCATAACTCTCAGCATTGCCGGGGTACACCAATATTTACCCCGCCCCAAGCTCATCATACACACCATGCCACTGCAAAAGACGATGCCTTCCATAACCGTGGCATTTGGATCATGCGCCGATACCCGCAAATATCCCGCCGATGCAATATGGAAAGCCATCGCCCGATTAGAACCGCGTGCTTTTATCTTTGCCGGTAATTCCACCTACCTACCGAAACACATGAGTCAGTTTCCATATACCTATGCCCATGCGCTGCAGTTTATACTCCACCGCTATGATGAATCGCGGCGGTTTGCGGGCATCCAACCGCTGCTACGCATTTGTCCTATGTACGCTACATGGGACAATCGGGATTTTGGCACCCTTCGGTCTAATAAAACATTCGTATTTTCAAAAGAATCGATGTTGGCGTTTGAAGACTACTGGGCCAACCCATCGTATGGGCACGGCAGCACGCTGGGGGCCTTCTGCCACTTTGACATCGGAGATGTGGCGTTTTTTCTTCTTGATGACCGAATGTTTCGCACGGCCCAAACCCGCGGGCCGCATGCGACCATGTTTGGCCAACGCCAATTGGCGTGGTTAAAAAGTGGGTTAATGGCAAGCCATGCCGACTTCAATGTGATCGTCGGAGGCGATCAATTCATAGCCCGATACCGCGGACATGAAAGCTGGGCTCAATTTCAACCGGAACAACGCAACTTCATCCACTGGATATTCGCTCACCAGGTTCCCGGCGTGCTGTTTCTCTCCGGCCACCGCGGCTTTGGCGAATTAACCCGCCGACCTGCCAATACCAATGCCAACTTCCCGCAATATCCACTTTATGACCTCACAAGCTCTTCTCTGGCGGCGGCTCCCGTGCAGCATCAATTAACTGGTTGGCACAATCCCTACCGTATAGGGGCCGCGGTATTTGAGCACAACTTTGGACTTTTGCGCGTCGGAGGTACCATCGCCAATCGCCATCTCACCTTGGAACTACGCGATGCCAAAGGTCGCGTTGTGTTGCGTAAGGTAATTAGCCAAAGTGCTTTACAACCATAACGGAAGCGTGCGATGCCTACTGCCTACGGCCTTTAAGCCCTGCCGTGGCTGGACACCGCAATGCGCCGGCCGGGTAACCCTTAAGTGCGGTTGTATCAGACGAAAGTAGCGGCTATATTACTGCGCTGCGATTAGGGGCAATGAAGTTTGCCGATGCGATATGCGGAGTTGTGAGTCTTATGTCAGTTGATAGAAGCTTAAAAGGCGGTGGTGCCCTGAAGCGGCACCGTAACGTGCTCAAGCGTGCAGAACGAATCACCAAGCTGGAGGCCGATGATAAATGGGCCGAGGAACGCTCGGGTGTGTTCGGCTTGGTGAAGGTTATCCATCGGAAGGCTGTAGTCGCCAAGAAGGCGCCCAAAGCCGCCGCAGATGCAGGTGCCACGGTGGCGGCTACGGCTACTACCGCGAGTGCCGCGGCTCCTGCTGCCAAGGGCGGCAAGAAGTAAACTTGTCAGCCCGCTGATTTGTGACCGCATGTGCCGCGTCTTGTGCTAGGCATAACGCACTGAAAGTGCCACGCCAAATGAAGTCCCGCACGACTTATCGCCGTGTGTAGTGCAATCTTTCTCGCTTTGTCATTGATGGCCGAATGCCCAAGCCCAAATCGTATCGTCCTTCAGTTTTAACTCAGCCGACTGCGTGGCTGTTAGCCGCCGTGGCGGCGGCGTTCGCCTATGTATTTGCCGGTATGCATCCCAATCGTCTGCCGGGACAGGCGGGTGGGGGGACGGCGGCTCACCTGCGGGTATTCTTTTCCCCGCACGGCGGTTGCACGCGCGAACTCGTGTCGCTTATCAATCACGCACGTCAATCAGTGGATGTTGAAGCCTACAGTTTCACCAGCCGTCCAATCGTCAAGGCACTTATTCGGGCTCATCAGCGCGGGGTAAAAGTGCTGATTATCCTAGACCGGTCCAATCTGATGAAAAAAAATTACCACACAGGAAAATACACCCGTGATCCCAGCCCCGCATTGCGAGCCTGTTATGCGGCCAATATTCCGGTCTATATTGATGCGCGCTACCTTATTGCCCACAATAAGGTAGCGCTGATCGATGGACGGACTATCGTTACGGGGTCCTTTAATTTCAGTTATGCCGCAGCGCACTTCAACGCCGAAAATATGCTCGTCGTCCGGCATGCGCCTGCCATCTTTGCCGCGTATTTGAAAAACTTTCAGCATCACGAAATGACCAGCCAACGGTATACACCCGGTTTAATTCTTCATCATGTCTTCAAGTTCCCGCCGCGCCGCTGGGCGGGCGGTTAGCATTTCGTCAGGGGCGTAATGTTGGCGGTGGAATTTGAGCTCCACCTGATGGAACGACTTGCCTAAATGAGTGACTTTCGGGCATAATGACGTCGGTGGATGTCGGAAACGAGAGATAAGGAACCGACTTCCAATGTTTGACGGGTACCACCTTAACGGGCTTTTCGACGAAATGTTTGAAAAGCCAAATACCCCGCGTCCGCATTACGCGGGTCTGTATCAACGCCTTGCCGATTTGGGCATTGAAGCCATAAAGCACCGCAGTGCTATGGCCGACGCCTGCTTTCGCAATCAAGGCGTGACCTTTACCGTTTATAAAGATACTTTGGGTGTCGAAAAGATATTTCCATTCGACGTGTTGCCTCGTATTATTCCCGCCAATGAATGGAGTCTCATCGAAAAGGGGCTTATCCAACGCATTACGGCTTTGAATCTGTTCTGCCACGATATTTACCACCAGCAGCACATCTTACGTGAGAGTATTATTGATCCGGACCTGATCTACAACGCCAAAATGTTCCGTCGGCAAATGCTGGGGATCAATGTGCCGCGAGGCATTTATGTCAGCATCTGCGGTACCGATCTGATCCGTGATCGCGCCGGGAACTATCTGGTTTTGGAAGACAACTGCCGCACGCCAAGCGGGGTAAGCTACGTGCTGGAAAACCGTTCCATCATGAAGCGGATATTTCCAGCGGTTTTTCAGGCGGCGCACGTGAGGCCGATTGAAGATTACCCGCATAATCTGCTGCAATGCCTGCGCCATTTAGCACCACCGGATATGCTGGACCCATGCATCGTCGTACTCACGCCCGGTATGCACAATTCGGCCTATTACGAACATAGTTTTTTGGCCCGTCAGATGGGGTTGGAATTGGTGGAAGGTCGCGACTTGTTGCTGGATGACAACTACGTCTACATGCGCACCACCGCGGGCATGCGGCGGGTGGATGTGATCTACCGTCGGATTGATGATGATTTTATTGATCCCCTGTGCTTTCGCCCTGATTCGCTGCTGGGCGTAGCAGGCATTATGAATGCCTACCGCATGGGACGTGTGGCGCTGGCCAACGCGATAGGAGTGGGTGTCGCCGACGACAAGGCCATCTATCCCTATGTGCCGAATATGATCCGTTTTTACATGAAGGAGGAGCCTATCCTCCAAAATGTGCATACATATATCTGTGCGCGGGAAGGCGATCGAAAATTTGTGCTCGACCACCTGCATGAATTGGTGGTGAAGTCCACCAACGAGGCGGGCGGTTACGGCATGTTAATGGGACATCAGGCAACGCAAGCTGAACGCGAGCAATTTGCTGCGAAAATAAATGCGGATCCGCGCAATTTTATCGCTCAGCCCGTGGTGGAAATCAGTCAGCATCCATCCCTTATTGACCATGGTATTGAAGGTCGCCGTATTGATTTACGCCCCTATGTTCTTTGCGGCCAGAGCCTATCGGTCATGCCCGGTGGGCTTACGCGTGTGGCGCTTAACCGTGGTAGCCTTGTGGTAAATAGCTCCCAGGGCGGAGGGAGCAAAGATACCTGGGTTCTGGAGGATGTGCCTTCATGACAGACGTAAATACCCGATCGGCATCGCCTGCAAAATGCGCCAACCGTACCATGCTGGCACGCGTGGCGGACGCCAGCTTTTGGATGAGTCGCTACATGGAGCGTGCGGAACACATTGCCCGCATTTTAATGATCAGCGGGGATGTACTTACCGGTGCGGGAGATCTGGATCGGCAATTTGCACTGGAAGTTGCTGGCGATGTGCTCCGCATTACCCAGCGCGATCATATGTTCCCGGCACTTGCGCCGACCGGTCGCAGCCCATCGCAGGTCATGGCGGCTGTTGCCCGGTACATGACGCTTGATGAGGGCAATCCCAACAGTCTGATTCATTGTCTGGCCAAGGCGAGGGAAAATGCACGCGGCATACGCGAAAGCATCTCCGCCGAGATGTGGGAGCAAATCAACACCTTTTACTGGTCCATGAAAAGCGATGACGCACGCAGCCGTTTTGAAGATGTCCCGCAGGAATTTTATCGGCAGTTCATGATGGGATCATTTCTCTTTCAAGGCCTAACTGACCAGACGATGGATCATGGGCAGGTATGGCTGTTTGTTCAGCTATCGAAATATATAGAACGTGTGGATATGACCTGCCGCATCCTGATGGCCAAATTTACCACGCTTTCGCGGGTGGACGCCTCTTTGGAACCCTCGCTTCGTACCATCCAGTGGATGGCGGTCCTGCGAACATGCTGCAGCATTGAGGCCTACCGCCGATGCAATATGGGAGAAATGGATCCATCGCGAGTCGCCAATTTTATTATTTTTGATCCCAGCTTTCCACGAAGCATTCACTTTTGCGTTAAGCAGGCGCTGGCGTCGGTGGATCAAATTCGTGCCGGCCTGACCGCCGATGCAGGACGTGAGGCGCAAAGACGGCTTGGCAGGCTTTTTGCGGAGGTTCAGTATTCCCAAGTGGCCGGTGACTTATATGAGAGTCTGCTGGATTTTCTAGGCCGTACGCGGACGGGCATTGCAGAATCCGCCGCCGCTATTCAGGAGCAGTGGTTTATGCGGGCGATTGACCCCAACGGATGGCGATCGTGGTCTGCCTCAGCCTGATGATGGCCAGAACCTTGTTCCAAAGAGGATAAGCAAACATGTTGATCGGGATAGAGCATACCACTGAACTACGCTACTCCGGACTGATCAGTGAGACCGTCATGGAGCTTCGCATGGCACCTCGCCAAGAAGCCAATCAGCAGCGATTATCATTCGATTTGGCGGTGGGGCCGACCTGCCTGATACGAAGCTATTTTGACTGGCTCGGCAATACCGTCCATGCCTTTTCAGTAAACGGCCTGCATAAAAGTGTGAAGATTGTCGCATCCAGCGTTGTCCAGACCGGCCATCGTCACCTGCATTCCGGCGGTTTGTCCGATCCATGGCCATTGGTGGCCATCCCCGATTATACTTTGCTGGATTTTCTTAAACTTGATTCGCCCATCGGCGACTGTGAGGCGCTTCAGCGAATAGCCAACCATATTAAACCTCACGGATCGGCCCCCATGCTCGATGTAGCCAATGCTGTAATGAAATATATCCGCGATGAATTTCAGTATGAAAAGGGGGTTACCGGCGTCAGTACAACGGTGGAGGAAGTACTTGCCCATCGGCGCGGCGTCTGCCAAGATTTTGCGCAGGTGATGGTGGGTGTGCTGCGAAAATTGGGAATTCCCGCCCGCTACGTCAGCGGCTTTATCCATGCGGGTGACCGCGGGTATCGAGGCACTGCTCAGACCCACGCATGGGCCGAGGCATACTTCCCATCGACCGGTTGGATTGGATTTGATCCAACCAATAACTGCATTGCGGGAGAAAACTTTGTCAAAATGGCGGTGGGGTCAAACTATCGCGACGTTCCGCCGCATAAGGGCGTTTACCGGGGATCAGCCCGCGAAACGATGTCGGTAGCGGTTACCACCCGCGAATTGCACGAAGTTACTAATCGCTTGGTGGGAGAACGCACCGGTAGTTTGGATGTGCCCGTATTCAATTTTGCCGGACGCGGGCCGGTCGGCGGCTGGATACTCGACGAGCAGGTGCAGCAACAGCAACAGCAACAGCAGAACGAATAATGGAAATACCAGGCAGATAAGAAGCTCTGGCCGCCGGGTGTTCCAAATTAATTTGTCAAGACGGTTTGAGCACTACGCCATCAGCATAGCGTCAGTTCGGGATAAAGCATTCATAAAATTCATTGCGCAGAGCGGATGCCTGCGTGCGTGCAAGTTATTTAGTGGCTGGGCTTTTACCGGTGCGTTTCCACGCTGTGATTTGGTCTCCGGCCGGTGAAAATTCTCCCGAAATGGGCGAATTTATTGAAGCGTTTTCCCAAATTCACGTTTAATAAAAAAGCGGTGGGGCTGCCAAGGCAGTCCCACCGCAGTGGAATGTTTCCGTTGGATTCATTTCCCTTAGAAGGTGTAAATGGCATCCACACCAATGGTGGTCTGGTAGTGCTTGCCATTGGTAAGCACGCCGTGATCGGCCATATCCTCGCGGATTTCCGGGCGGAAGTAGAA
>DZDI01000077.1 GCA_022730455.1 Phycisphaera mikurensis
CAAAAAGCATATTCACGAGTGATTCGCGTAGTGTTGACGCGAGCAACTCGGATTCCGCTATCCGGCGGTCGGCGCTATTCCTCTCGCTCTCCTTCCCCAGGCCGAGCCCCGCTGTCAAATTAGCCGGGGCACAAACATCCTTGTGCAATCAGAAATGCATCCGCATCCGTGCAGGATTAAACTTTTCAGTCCGGCTTTCCGGCAAGCCATTATTAATGCTAATATCGGCCGTGCCGCAGGCTCTCTCACCAAACTGGATTCAACAATTTTTTCCCGGAGGACACTCCGGTGGCACTTGGCCGAGAGCCCAGAGAGGGGGTGGCAGGTTGCCCTCGGTACCAATGGCGTGATCAGTTTAACGTGCGGATGGCGAAAGCGAAAATGAAAGTATAAACATTCACAATCGCGTAACCGCAGCGAGTGCCATAAATGCCATCATGCAGCAAGCCGACAGCGTGACTTTCAGTCGGTTATCAGCATGGCATCACCATAGCTGAAAAATCGATACCGATTCGCCACCGCATGTTGATAGCACTGGTGCAGTGGCCCAAGTCCGATTTTGGCTGCGACCAATGCCAGCAGCGTCGTTCGCGGCAGATGAAAATTGGTAATCAGGCCATCACACAACTGAAATTTATATCCCGGTGCGATGAGCAAATCCGTGCTCGCTGTAAATGGTGCCGTCAGGTCATCACCGGTAAGAATATGCGTCGCGGCCGCCTCAAGGGCTCGCACCGCGGTGGTGCCGACGGCAATAATTCGACCGCCGCTTTGGTGTTGCTCGCATAACAAACGCACGGCGCCAGCTTCAATACTAAATGATTCAGAGTGCATGTGGTGATCAGCCAATTGGGATGCCGTTACGGGTAAGAACGTGCCCAAGCCGATATGCAAAGTGATGTGAGCCCGGCGTACGCCCTTTTCCGCGAGATGATCGAGAACGGCATCGGTAAAGTGCAATCCCGCAGTGGGTGCTGCCAATGAGCCGGGGTGCTGTGCGTAAACGGTCTGATATTCTGTTCGATCCTCAGGCCGGGTGCTGTTGTGACCGCTTTTTTTCCGTGCCTGCTCAATGTAGGGCGGCAACGGCATGTACCCGTATTCGTTGAGAAATACCGCTGATGGCATTTCGGGTGTGACATCCACCACCCAGAGACCACCAGTCTCCCTTGATATGAGTTTTACTTTAGCGGCAGGTCTCGCGTCGGGTGCGATGACATCCAGCGTTTCGCCGATGCGGCAGCGGCCGCGCGATTTAATCAGCATGACCCATTGGCCGAGTTGCCGTTCTGCAACAAACAAACCACTGGTACGCCATCCGGTCGTCCTTTGCAGCACCATTTTGGCCGGGAGCACCCTGGAATCATTAAACACCAGTAAATCGCCGGGTTTTAATATCTGGACGATCTGGTCAAAGCGGTGATCGGCCATCTGCTGCGTCTTTTGATGGTAAACCAGCATGCGGCATTGATCCCTTGGATGCCAAGGTTCTTCAGCGATCAGTTCTGGTGGAAGGGTGTAATCTATATCCTGCAGGCTTGTCATATGGTATTTATTATATTTCAATTATTAACAGCATTGCATTAAAATATCTGACGGCGCGAGAGCCTTCCGGCTGTCGCATGGACCATCACGACCGGTCTCCATTATGGCTGGCGCAATTTATTCAGCCGTTTTCGCCTTGTTTTTTGTGCCTTGGCCACCGCTCGGGCCGATTTCCAGCGGTTCAGGAATGTACTCTCGGCAGATGCGGTTCGCGCCGGCGGCTGAAGCGCCAGCACATGCGCCACAATATCCGCAGCCGACGATGGGTGGGCAATGCGACGTATGGATTCACGCATCGCGAATAGTCGTTCCGGGTTATCCAGCAGTTGCGTCAATTTCCATGCCAGCGTCGGTAGATTGTTGCAGCGTATGGCGGCGCCCAGCTCCAAGAGATGGTCGCTGTTGCGTTCCTCCTGTCCAGGTATGGGGTTGACGATGCACATCGGCAGCGATCGCGCCAGCGCTTCGCTGGTGGTCAGGCCGCCGGGCTTGCCCATTAATACATCCGCCGCCGCCATATAAACCGCCATCTCGTTGGTAAAACCCACCGGAATCAACGACACCCCGCCTGCCGGGTGTTTGGCGGCCAATTGATCCAACTGTACTTTGAGTGCCTCCGAGCGACCGGCGATGACCACCAGTTGTACCCGCCGCTCAATCCGCAGCAGTTCCTCAATCATATCTGCCACCGGCCCCACACCATAACCGCCCGCGGATACCAGTATCGTAAAGATATCCGGTTGCAGTTGCAGTCTTATCCGTGCGGTGGCCTTATCCAGCGGAATGGCAAACGCCGGGTCAACGGGTATGCCGGAAACCGTTATGGATTCCGCCGCGATGCCCATTCGCGTCATATGCACCCGCGTTTCCTCCAGTGCCACAAAATAATGCAGGTATGAATGCGTCAGCCACATGGCGTGGCAATCAAAATCGGTGACGGCAATCGCAGGTCTGACGCGCAATTTGCCTGCGGCAAACAGCCAGCCCACCAGTGCGGCCGGAGTGAAGTGCGTACACATGATCATGTCAGGTTCAAAGGCTGTGACAGCTTTCAAAAACGGTTGCGCATTGAATTTTTCAAAGGCCAGACGCATTTTTTCATTTCGCCACGGCGTATCCGTGGTGTCATAAATCCAGCCCAGCATATTGGGAGCATGGTTGATCAAATCCAGATACACCTGTGAATACAGATGCCGAAATATCTTGGTGGTGTATTTGAGCATGTCCCAATGCTGCACTTCGCCCACTTCCGGATGGTTGGTGCATGCGCTAAGCAGCGCCTCGGCTGCACGGACGTGCCCTGCCCCGGCCGATGCCGACAAGATAAGCATTTTGCGTTTCTGATCCATGCCTGACTTCACGTTAGAACAACACTAAAGCTTTAAAATGGCATCGATTTTAGCTGCCACAACAAAATCGTTTTCGGTCAAACCCGACACGGCATGCGTGATAAATCGCACCTCGCAGGCGCTGTAACTCACCTGTAAATCCGGGTGATGATTTTCCAGATTGCACAACCATGCCACCATGTTTACAAATTCAATGGTCTGATAGAAATTTAAAAATTCAAAACGGCGTGTCAGATGCCCATCCTGAATGCACCATTCCGGAATTTCTTTGAGAAGCCGACGAACCAATTTTTCGTCCAACGGGCCACTGATTCCCTCACAGCCCTTACACCGGCGATGGGCGAGCGATTTGGTTTTTTTCCCAGCCATTGTTTGCTCCACACTATTGATTCAGTCAACCACGAATTAGCCTCGGATTATAAGGGCAACGCTTCAAAACGTGGATGATTGCCTCCCCCTTCAAATTCCGCCGATTATTTTCAAGGGACAACCTGCCCTATGATAGGATAGAATGCAGGCGCTTTGTAAAGGATTGTGGCAGTGACTACCTTGGCAACTCTCGATTTAGCGGCACTTTCATCCGAACAGGTGAGCACGGCGGCTTGTTCCGGTGCAGCCACCACTCATGTGCCGGACGCTAAAGGGCATTTCGGGTTTTACGGCGGTTCCTATGTGCCCGAAACACTTATGACCGCCGTGCACCAACTCGCCGATGTATACGCCCACGCCCGTAAAGACCCTGCCTTTGAACGGGAATTCCAATATTACCTGCGGCAATTTGTGGGGCGACCCACACCCCTGTATTTTGCCCGTCGACTGACCGAATTGGCCGGCGGAGCGCAAATCTATCTCAAACGCGAAGACTTAGCCCACACCGGCGCGCACAAAATTAATAACACCATCGGACAGGGTCTGTTGACCGTTCGCATGGGAAAAAAGCGGGTCATTGCTGAAACCGGTGCCGGTCAGCATGGGGTGGCGACCGCCACCGCCGCGGCGGCATTCGGTCTTTCCTGCGATGTGTACATGGGTGAGGAGGATATTCGCCGCCAGGAACTCAATGTGTTTCGCATGCGGCTGATGGGTGCGCGGGTGATCCCGGTATCCAGTGGGTCGCGTACACTTAAAGATGCCACCAATGAGGCCATGCGCGATTGGATGGGGTCAGTTGAACATACCCACTACATTATTGGTACCGTGGTCGGGCCGCATCCTTTTCCCATGATCGTACGCGATTTTCAGTCCGTTATCGGCCATGAAACCCGTCGCCAGTCGCTGGAAACCTTTGGACGGCTGCCGGATGCGATCGTGGCGTGTGTGGGCGGCGGATCCAATGCGGCGGGGATTTTCTATTCGTTTATCGACGATGCAGCCGTCAAACTTTACGGTGTGGAGGCCGGCGGACGCGGCCCGCTTCTGGGCGACCACGCCGCGTCGTTAACCCAGGGACGGCCGGGGGTGCTTCATGGCTCGCTGTCGTATATCCTGCAAAATCAGGACGGCCAAACCGCCGATGTGCACAGCATATCCGCTGGATTGGATTATCCCGGCGTCGGCCCTGAACATGCCTACTGGAAAGACACCAAGCGCGTGTCTTACCATGCCGTGCGCGATGACCAAGCGTTGGATGCTTTTGAACTTTTAGCCCAGCGGGAAGGCATCATCCCGGCTTTGGAATCGTCCCATGCGATTGCCTACGCCATGGAACTGGCCCGTCAGATGCCTCACGACGCGGTTTTGGTCATCAATTGCAGCGGGCGTGGCGATAAGGATTGTATGGAAGCCGCACGGCTTATGAGCTTGCGGCAGACCGCGGCAGCGGCAAAGGCTTGAATTGGGCTATGAGCTTCGGTGCCCTGCAGCCCTCTGCGGTCGAGATATCTGGGCTTGCCAAAATGGGGGTTGATCATGCAAATGGCAGTGGTATATAAAGCGGCGCTTTGGATCGCACCATTGGCCCTGCTTGCGGGATGCACTCAAACCACGACACGCCCGCGTACGGCCCTGCGGTCGCCCGGCAGTTATAACTCTGCGACGGCACTGCTCTTTCACGCCCCGTCACCCAAAGCAGATGTCGTCGTTGCACTGCCCAATGAGCCTGGCGGTAAGGTGCAGGTAACCACCGTTGCGGACGGCCTATTTGGCAAGGCACCCACCCGCCCCATTCAGCCGCCGCCGCTGCCGGTAGAAACCGGCATACATGTGGTTACCGCCCCGGCGACCCAACCGGCGGCCACGCAGAGCACAGCCGGCAAAGCGGCCGCAACACAGCCCGCAGGCCCCCAACCGACGAAATCAGATACCGATAAATAATATCGTCGGTATTGGTTTTCTATGGCGGCGCGTCGCAAAACCTTTACGCCCAAAACCCGTTGATGCATGTCCGACTGCGTCCGCGCAGGTGAAGCTGGGGGTGCGTCTCCGCCTTTCGGCGAGCATCGGGACCACCGGAGTAAATTCACCGGAAAATTGGATGATGCATAATTGACGGGCAGCTCGCTGGTTCCGGGATGCCATGATCCGCCGTGCTATCATCACCAGAAATGAGGGTGGTTTGCTTGTCGTACGCTTGGGGACGGTTAAACTGCTACACAGGTCGGTGCAGTTATAACAGGGTAAAATTTGGGGCTGCGGTGTTTTTAGGAACCGCAGCGACTGCAAGGAGGAGGTCACCCGTCCGCTGCAAACGGTGCATTGGCACGCGGGGCGATGGGACCGAACAAATCGCTCTGGGCTTTGGCTGGTTTTCGCGATCCAGGTCGCAACTGGGCGGTTAATGCGGAAAGACCTGGGTCGGCAATCAAGGAGCGAAACATTGGACCTGCGTGATCCCGTTCATAACTTTATCCATCTCAGCGATGAGGAGCGGAAACTGCTTGACACGCCGCCGCTGCAGCGGCTCCGGGGGATACGACAGCTCGCCATGGCGAATCTCGTCTATCCCGGCGCTCTGCACACGCGGTTCGACCACACGCTGGGGGTCATGCACGTGGCGGGACTGATGGCAAGGCAACTACGTCTCGACGGCGAACGCAATAGCAAAGACGATATTCGGCTCTTGAGGCTCGCTGCATTGCTTCACGACGTCGGCCATGGCCCCTTCAGCCATGTGTCAGAGGCAGCGCTGGACCAGTATGCTGGAGAAGCCGCAATACCGGTTGCAACGAAGAAAGAAAAAATCCATGAAATGGTGACCGCCCAGATAATCCTCGAAAATGCGCAAATTAGGAAGATAATCGGCGAGGAGACATCAAAAAATATTGTGCAACTGCTTCGCGACGGTTACGGCGAGCCGGTACTGAAATCGATCATCTCCGGACCTCTTGACGCAGACAAACAGGACTACCTCTTGCGCGACAGCCAGTTTTGTGGGGTTCGGTACGGCGTGTTTGACATCCATCAATTGCACCGCTCGCTGGTCCTTGTCGGCCAAGATGACGATCGGCAGTTGATGGTCAAAGAAGATGGAGTCCATGCTCTCGAACAATACGCTATGGCCAAATATTATATGACCACTAACGTGTATCGGCATCGAGTGCGTCTGATTACGGACCAGATGATCGTTCGTGCAATCACGCTCGGCGTTGAAACTGATCAGATTGCTGAACTGAGAAAGCTCTTCACATACCGGGCCAATGGCGATTTTGTGGATAACTATCTGCAATGGGACGATGCACGCTTCATGGTGAAATTCTGCCTTGAGCAACAGCAGACCGCGTGCGGCAGGATGCTTGAAGCTTTGCGGTCGCGACGGTTACATAAATGCATCTTCAGGGCGAAAATAGCCGAATTTTCCGACGATGCCCGCGAAAACGTAAAGGGGCTTTCCGAATTGAAAGCCAGGGATATGAGGAAACTGGTGGAATCTGAGTTGGCGAAAGTGGTCCGGGGCCGCGAGAAATTCAGCGCCGGCAGGGGCGGATTTTGCGATGATTCTTTTATCGTGCACTCCTATACAATAAAATCCGTCAGAGAATCCTCGCGGGACGATGAGGCTGGCATGATGGTGGCGGGGCTGGGTAACCCGAAGCCGTTTGAAGAAGAGTCAATATTGTTTAGGTCGATAAACGAAAAAATGGATGAGGCTTTCTGCGAATTATATGTGCCGGTGGAATGGGAATCAGCGACCGAGCGGAAACGTGAGCGTGAATCTCTCCGGGGAGAAATACTCATTTGCATCAACGAACTTTGTAAAAGAAAATAGGTCAACTCAAGGGGCGATATCATGGAAACCTACGACTTTGTGCAGTTGGCCTTTCTGGCCGTTGGCGGAACCATTCGTGGTAAGACCAAGCTTCAGAAGACCGTCTATTTTTTGGGAATTATGACCGGAGAAGTGGAGAATTTGGGCTACCGCCCCCATTTTTATGGGCCTTACTCCTCCGAGGTAGCCGACGCAACTGGCCAACTACACACACTAGGCTTTCTGGATCGCAACACGGTACAAGCTGGCCTGAAGGGAACTTCTGGGTTCGAGGCGACCCGCTATGATTTTACCCTTACCGAAGCGGGGAAGAAAATAGCAACCGCCAAGAGTGAGGCGCATTCAGACATTTGGGGAAAAATTGAAAAGGCCGCAATGGCCCTCAAGCAGGTTGGCGACATTGATTACATGGCAATGTCCATCGCTGCCAAAACCTACTTCATGCTCAGCGATAAAAAAGGGGCGGTTTCACCGGATGAATTGGCCAAGCTAGCCCTTGGTTTTGGCTGGAAAGTGGAAAAAGACCAGATCAATGAAGCGGTCAATTATTTGCAAAAGTTGGGATTGGTCGGGTAATTCCTCTATTTGAGGCTATTTCCCTGCCTCGGGGCGTCCCTAAAAAATAATGTTTTATACGGCCGGTCTGCGGGAGGATCGTACCACTGCGAGCTTGTGGTAGATGGAACGCAATGGTGCGTCCACCCTTGAGGTCAACTCTACCTTGGAAGCGCAAGCTGGGCCCGGCGTCTTCATAATTTGAGATCGTCTTCAATTCCCGTGTCATCAGATTCTTTATCCCGCCGGCGGGCGATCCACATACTGCACCCGTGCGGGAGGGATCGCGTCTAAAAAATGTTTGCCGTAGTAACGCGTCTTAATGCGCTTATCCAGTACCACCACCATGCCGCGATCACTATGTGTGCGAATCAATCGCCCAAAACCCTGCTTGAATTTCATAATGGCCTCCGGCAAACTCTGCTCTTTGAAGGCATCGCCGCCAGCTTTTTCAATCGCTTCCGCCCGCGCCTGGGTCAACGGACGATCGGGTACGGGAAAGGGCAGGCGCGTGATGATGACGTTGGTCAGCGCCTCACCCTGGATATCCACCCCCTGCCAAAATGAATCCACGCCCAGAAGCACCGAGTGCGGGGTGGAGCGAAACAGCGTCAGCAATTGGTCCGTGCTTTGTTCGTCCCCCTGACGCCAAAGGGGATATCCCAATTCCCGCAGTGGATCGGCCAGTAATTGGTGCGCGCTGTTTAACATGGTAAAACTGGTAAATAGCACCAGCGCATGGCCCTGCGATTGGCGGATGTAATAAAGCGCCCGCTCCATCGCCGCCGCCAGAAAACCCGCTTCAGTTGGATCAGGCAGATCGGTCTGCACGTACACCACGCACTGCTTGGGGTAATCAAACGGCGAGCCGACTTTCAGTTCCGCCGCCTCCAGCAGGCCGCAGCGGCGACGGAAGAATTCAAAATCGCCGGCCTTGGCGCGGGTGGTTTTGCGGTCGTGAATGGAATCCGCCAGCGTGGCACTCGTCATCACCACCGATTTGCATACATCGAACAGATGGGCTTTAAGAAACGGTGCAACATCCAGCGGCGACGCATGCAGCGCATAATTCAGCCGTTTCTTAAATTCGCACTGCACCCAGTACACCATCTCTTTTTGGGTGTGCTGCACAAATTCATTCACCAGCGACGCATGCCCGCGAATGCGATTCATGTAGCTTTTAAGTTCAAAAATTTCACGCCGCCGCTGATCCACCTCTTCCGTGGCAGTGCTGCCCGTGGATGCATCGTCCTCCAAATCATCTTCGGTCATGCCGGAACGTTCCACCAGCGGAGCCAGAAGCGATTCCATGGCGTCCGCCAAGGTGGCCATCGCGGGACTCAGCCTGTCGGTCAGCGGCAGCGGCTCGATGATCCGCCGCGTGGGGGTGCTTGGGGCGCCGTACCACTGGGCGACATCAAAGAAAAATTCATCCGACGCCTGCCCGACGGCATCGATTTGATCCTGCAAACATTCCCGTTGTTGTGTGGATAGCTGCCGGATGCTGGGGATCAGGCCGTGTTGTTTATCGCGGGAAGACAGCCGCCGCAGCAAACGGTGGATCGATCCGGGCGTAAGCTGAAAACCCAGATTGTCGCCGGCAACATTTTCAATGGTATGGGCCTCATCCAGCACTACCAGATCGTACTGTGGAAGGATGCTGAAACCTATCCGCCGCAGTGATAAATCAGAAAAAAATAATGCATGATTGCAGATAAGTATCTGGGCATTAAAAGTGCGACGGCGGCTTTTTTGATAAAGGCACGGTTTATAAAACGCACATTTGGCACCCATGCAGTTGCCGGTTTCGGCACAAACCGTATCCCACACTTCCCAAGTGGGTTGGCGGGGAAGGCTGGCCCGGCTGCCATCCGTGGTCGTCCTGGACCATGCTGCAATCATCGCCAGATCATCCGATGCTTCATACGATGGCAGCAGATGGCCTTTTTTTTCCAGTGCCATCTGCAGTCGCCGCTGGCAGATATAGTGGCTGCGCCCTTTGCAGAGCACAGCGGAAAATTCATCCCCAAAAACCTGCCGCAACAGGGGAATGTCTTTATTGAGCAACTGTTCCTGCAGGCCAATGGTGTGCGTCGATATCACCACGCGCTTGTTCGCGTTAAGCACTTGCCAGATGGCGGGTATCAGATACGCAAAGGATTTTCCCGTACCGGTGCCGGCTTCCACCATTAAATGCTGCGGGGTGTTGAACGCCGTCTCCACCGCCTGGGCCATTTCCACCTGTTCCGGCCGGGCGTGGAAGTCTTTCATCTTCCGGGCCACAGGCCCATCGGCCGCCAGCATGTCAATACAGCTTTGCATGAGGCGTTTAGAATATCCCACCCGGCGGGGTTTGTCCCGCGCCGGGCCTCGGCGCGGTTATAATGCCAACTGGAGATGTACCTCCCGGAGGTGTTCGTGGTGCAGACGGTGGTGACTAGTCAACTTGGGTCGCATCCAGTGCGCCGCGGCAAAGTACGCGATGTGTACGATTTCGGCGATAAATTGGTCATCATCGCCACCGACCGCATCAGCGCCTTCGACGTGGTACTACCCACGCCCATCCCGCAAAAAGGGGTGCTGCTTACCGCAATGAGTAATTATTGGTTTCGCTTTTTCGATGGCCGCATCGCCCACCATCTGCTCAGCACCGAAGTCTCCACGGCGATGCCGGAATTGGAGCCGTACCGCGATCAGCTCACAGGACGATCTGTACTGGTACGAAAGACGCAGGTGATACCAATTGAATGTGTGGTGCGCGGCTATCTGGCCGGCAGCGGCTGGACGCAGTACCGCAAACAGCAGTCGGTTTGCGGTATTCATCTGCCGGCGGGCCTGAAGCAATGCGATGTACTGCCCGCACCCATCTTCACACCGACAACCAAGGCGGAGCAGGGGCATGATGAGCCGATTGATTTTGCGACCGCCTGTGGTCAGGTGGGGCGTGCGGTGATGGAATATATTCGCGATAAATCGCTTGAATTGTATGTGGCCGCGGCCCACGCAGCGCGGCAGCGCGGCATTATCATTGCCGACACCAAATTTGAGTGGGGCATTCCCGCGCCGGGGGTCGCGCCGATATTAATTGATGAAGTGTTAACACCAGATAGTTCGCGTTTTTGGCCCGCCGATGAATATGCGGCCGGTCGCGATCAGCCCAGTTTTGACAAGCAGTATGTGCGCAATTATCTCGCCGGTTTGGCATGGGACAAAACCCCGCCCGGTCCGGCATTGCCGCCCGATGTGGTGCAGCGGACGCACGATCGGTATATGGAAGCGTTCACTCGTTTGACCAGTCACCGCAGTTGAGCCGTTAGGCAGGTGGCGGCGGCGGGTTGTGGCGCAGCGGTGGCTGTAGCTGGTTCGGGTACCAACGGGAACGTGATTAATATATGGGGGAATTTGCTCTCGGTTAGGCCATAGAAATGAGCGATTCGGGACTCGGCAGGAGTTATTGGCGGGTGGGCCAACTTCCCGAGGAGGACTTCACTCACGTTCCCTGTCGCGGACAGATTTGGTCGTTTATCTTTCATTGTCGCCAATGGAGAAATGTTACTTGGTTACAAGAGAGCGCATACTTATTACCGTCAGAACATATCCGGTGATTAGCCAGAAATACATCGAAACCGTATGCACAGGAGGCATTACCGGCAAAGGGGAATGGCGGCGACTTTACCCGATTCCGCTGCGCTACCTCGAACCCGAAAGGCAATATAAAACCTTCGATGTGGTGGATGTGGAAGTAAAACCCGGTAAGGACACCCGGCCCGAAAGCCGTGTTCCTGTCATCGCAAGCTTGCGAATAATATCGAGCCTCAAAGGTTGGGCGGAGCGCCGTGACTGGGTTGAGAAGACCTCTTTTGCATCCTTGGACGAGATGGTATCGGCAGGAAAATCGCTCGCACCGGTCCGGGTAAGGGAGGTCCTCGAATTCATTGCCGATCCAGTTGCGGCCCAATGGACTCCCGCGCAATTGGAAAAACTCAAGCAGGGAAATCTGTTCGACGAACGGCGCCCCTTGGAAAAAATTCCTTTCGATTTTCGCTTCCGCTGGATTGACGATGCCGGAAAAGAGTACAATTCTCATGTGATGGCTTGGGAATTCGGCGAAACATGGAGAGGCTACAGAGATAGATACCCGGATCCTATCTCCGTCATGCGGGATAAGTGGATGAATGACCTGTGTTCGCCGAAACGCGACCGGTTATTTTTCATGGGAAATCAGAACCGCTTTCGAGACCAGTTTTCGATCTGCGGCATATTTGGCCCGCCAAAGGGAAAGGAATCTGATGGAACACTTTGGTAAGGAATTTGCAAAACGAAGGAGCGCGAATGGTGCCGCTTTTGAGCGGGCATTTGGTATAGCCGTTGCAACGCCGTCGTCAACGGGTCAATCAACCAGTTATCGTACCATTCGCGAAGGTGGCGCGACCACTATTTTCACCATCGGCTACGAAAAGCGCGATGGCGAAGGACTGATATCGCTGCTTATGGACGCCGGTATTGAATTGCTCGCCGACATTCGAGAAAAACCCATGTCGCGTGTTCCCGACTTCCGTGCTGCGGCCCTGCGGGGTTTCTGTGAAAATGCCGGAATTGAATACCGGAGTTGGCCGGAGCTGGGTTCCACCGAAAAGCTGCGCGAAAATCTCAAAGCCACCGGAGACTTCAAACGCTTTGAAAATGGATTTCGCAGTTATATTCTCAGGAGTGGTCAACGCGCGCTGGAAGAACTTGCCGTGGAGGCAAAAAAAAAACCCACTGCACTGCTCTGCTATGAGCGGCGCCACGAAGAATGCCACCGCAGCACCGTGGCGGAATTGTTGGCCGACATGATGGATGCGGGAATCGTGGCGATGTGAGCAAAAAGGTGATTTGCCACCCGCGCTTACGGCTACCATTCCTCCGCAATGAGCCTGCGGGCCTCTCGGTCCCAATCTCGGGCCGGGGGGTATCCGAGATATGGCAGGTCACACACCTTGGTGAAGGCAAGTACGTGCTGAACAAACCAATTCGGTAGACGGGCTATTTTGTCTTTCAGAACGGTAAGTTGGCCTTCTAGTGCTTTGTCACACCTACCAATTAGGATTGACGGTGGGCCAAGGGGTTGTGGGCGCGAAGCGAGGAGGATGGTGTATGGGAACATACATTGACGACG
>DZDI01000078.1 GCA_022730455.1 Phycisphaera mikurensis
CGCAGAGGTCTTAATACGACTTATTTATATAACTTCGCGTTTCTTTGCGGTGAGAAAAACCATTTGCACCGCCAAGAGCGCTATGAAGCGCGGAGTATTATTGAGGAATTTGAGGTGGTACGCGTTCGTTTTCTTTGCGTTTCTTTGCGTCCTTTGCGGTGAACAAAAGAACCAACTTGCACCGCTAAGAGCGCGAAGATCGCAGAGGAATGTGGTGACGGCACGAACAACGCGGCGGGCGGCCCTCAACTGAAGTGTCGTATCGCATGGATTATCTCACTGATGTTCTCTGTGTCTCTGCGCCTCTGTGTGAGATAATAAAACTTCTCTGTGTGGCATAAGGTTTCATGCTGATCGCATGATGATATTGGTTTATGAGTCGCGCAGAGAAAAAGAGACGCAGAGGTTTTGTCGCAAAACCGCGCACTAAGCATTGGCCAAAGCATCGGCAGTTGAGTCACCCCGGCCCAACCGCGCGGGAACGCTATAGTTCTCCACTGTCGGCTTTACTGGCTGTTGCCATCTGTGGACGTATCGTCGCAGCCGACGCACTGGCCACCCGCCTTGGTTTAGCAGGTGCGGGATCACTGGCCTCGGCACCTGCTTCAATATCCTTTTCAACCTGTGCCAAGCCGTGCAAAATGTCAGACGCTGTTTTATACGGACTGTCGGCATGATCTTCAGGACGCAGTATTTCGCTGGTGAAACGCTTGATGTGCCTTGCCTCCATACTCCGCGGGTCGTACTTGACCAAACCCACGAAATCCGGGTTCTGGTGCGGTGTATTCATCTGGTAGGCGAGATAGAACAAATCTACAGCCTTATCAACCTTGTGGACGCCTTGGCATAAAACGTCGGACGTCACCAACCCCTTTTCGCTCATGGTGTAAAGCATCCGCTGAATCTGGCTGGTGCGCATCATTTCCTCAAACAGGGTGGACAGCAAGGTGTTGTCGCCAAACGCTTCGCCCACGCGTACCGCCGATCCAAAGTCGATGAAGCCGACACCATTCGACGTGATGACGAAGTTGTCCAGCCGCAGATCCAGGTGAATCACCCCGGCCTTTTCATGGAGAACCTGCAGTAATTCAGTGGCTTGCTTGGCAAATTCCACCTGCGAGAGCATACGCCCCCCATTGCGAAGCCAGTTCATGTACAGTGTACGGACAAAACCCTTGGAATCATGCTCTACGCCCAGACACCGCGGGACGCGATCGCAATAAGGCTTGGGCAGGTCGCGCTGTAATATTTTAAGCATGGCTGCTTCACGACTGAGAAAAACAGGAAATATTTTTTCAGTAAATTTCATCGCCCGCCGCCGCAATTCATCGATGGGCGTATCCGGAAATTTTTGCCGCAGCCGCGACACGACCCGGTCCAGCGTGGGCACCTGCTTCATCACCACATATTCCACATCATTGCCGCTGCGTCGGCTGGCGAGTTGCACGCTGTAGGTAAAGCGATCCGTAGATTCACCGGGTTTGAGCAATTGCACCCGTCGAGCCACAAAATAATGGTATTTTTTACCGAACACCGGCAGCCCGAAAAAAGCCTTTTTTATCTCGCTCGGTGGGGTATCTATCACAAATCCTTCGTGCTTCACATACCGTGCGGCTGATTCCCGCAGCTCGTTGAGTTTTTCAGATGCCACAATCACCCGCCCACCCCAGCGGATCATCGAGAACGCCTCTTCCGGCCCATAGCGTTTATCCGCCGGTAAAAAAGCGTGGTAGGGCATTCCTCGATCCTCGGTCTTATCGGTCTCATGCGTGACGCTGTCCGCCTGCAAGTATTCGGCATCTCTGGCAAAACGCCTCTCTTTTATGAATTGCGTGGCGTCCGTCAGCGGGACGCTCGCTGCGGCGATGGGTTTCCGACGCGGGGCGACTTTGGGGGATGGGGTTGCTTCAGGCATGTGTTCCTCGCTAATTTTCGTCGGCATCTTCGGCCCATGTGCGTTGCCGACGGTGTGCCTCCGCGTTTATCAGACGCCGCGCCGACGGTCCGGCACACCAGCCTGCATTTCATCGGGAGATTGAATGGGTCCGCATGAGATTTTCATCCGGCGCTGAAACATTTGCAGATTGAAGACCGCTTCCGACCCATTTCGGTGCGTGCGCCAAAGACAGTCACCATCCGGTTAGGATGTACGAATTGGGGATGTCGGCAATATTATCGGGCGGATGCAATGAACTTCGCCACTTCCTTGTGCAATTTTATCAGCATGGAATGAGGATGGTAAACCATGTGCCCGCCGCGAAAAAAGACCTCGTGTATGTGCGACTGCAATTTACGGCTTAAATTGAGATGATCCATCGAGTAAATCGTGGCGAAAAAAGGTGTTGCCAGGTCAAAGTATCCACTGCATACAAGCACCTTCATTGCCGGGTCGCGAATCATGCCGCGCTGCATGTTATCGGTCACATACAGATAGCCCAGCCCACCGGTTCCAAAATGCCACGGATAGACATGGTCGGTCAGTGTGCGGTAGGGGAGATAATTGGTGTAATGCAGTTTGGATTGCACCAGCTCGTTAAACCCGGTGGTAAATGCCGGCGTAAAGCGCGACATGGCCGGATCAAAGTTGGATCGCTGCGCCAGACCGTCGGGCGTGTAGGCCGAAAGACGGGTGTCCATCCGGCCAATCACACGATGTTCGCTGCGCAGCAGTTCCTGTTCAAACATGCCTGGTCCCACACGCAGGTGGGCCGCGAGAATGTATTTTATGGAAAGCCCGGTCAGGTGCGACATTTCCGTAGCCACCTGCAATCGTTTCGCCCTGCGCAGAGTGCTTCCCATTTCAAGCGCCGGTAAATAGACATGCACGGCAAAATGCTCCGCCGCTTTTACCGTCTGATGGAAGTGCTTCTCCAGATGGGGCGCGAGTCTGTGGTAATACCACGCAGTGGTGGCGTAGGTGGGCACAAAGAGAGGGTAGGGAGTCTCATTGCCGAAATTCGGAATAATCAGTTGAAAATTCAATGCACATGAAATAAGTATCATGCCATTAATATCTATGCCGTCATGCTCGCTTAGATAATCGCTTAATCCCGCGGCGCGTGTGGTGCCGTAGCTCTCTCCAGCCAGAAATACCGGTGAGCTCCATCGCTTGTACATCGTCATGTAGAGCCGGATAAAATTCGCCACCGATGCGATGTCCTGCCGGACGCCGTCAAATTGTTTTCCCGGAACACCGGAGGCTTTGCGGCTGTAGCCGGTGCCAACTGGATCGACAAAGACCATATCCGTGCTGTCCAGCCAGGTCTGATGATTCTTAACCAGCTTGAAGGGCGGCGGCGTGACATTACCCCGCGGGGTCAACCGCAGGCGGTATGGACCAGCGCAACCGATATTCAGCCAGTTGGATGCGGCGCCCGGTCCGCCATTAAAGCAAAACGTCAGGGGCCGGTGATCCACCTGGCCTGCCGGCTCATCCTTCGTATAGGCAATAAAAAACATGTTAGCCAGCAACTTGCCATTTTCGGTTTTAATGGGCATGTAACCCGTTGTGGCGGTAAATTTCACCCGCTTGCCGTTAAGCGTGATGGAATGGCGGGTAACCACCAGAGCGCCGGGATCGGCGGCGGGCAGGTGCGAATTAATAAATGCAGCCGCCACTTTCGGTTTGGCATCGGCAGTTGCGGCAACCTTTGGCTTGACGGCCGCGTACGCCAAAGTTGCCCGCATCAACGGCTGACAGACAACCATCAAGCCGACGATCGACCAAAATAGCATTTTTTTCAACTGCCGCACTCCATTTCCTTCGGCTTTCGTTCGACTTCCAGGCTTAACCCGCTCCACCTTCACCATGACGTTGCCGCCGAGGTTGCCATCTTTCCGTAAGCACCTCTGTGTACCATCCAGGTTTTTCGATACGACCACCCGCGCCGGTACCATTGGCGCACGCGACCCACGGGGCGGCACGTCTTTTGGCCGGCCTCTGCGGCGCGGCTTCCTCGGCGTATCATCTTCGCCCGATACGCCCTCGTCGCCGCTTCTTGATGCCCGCCAAAATCCGCGCCGTCGCAGTCCCTGTTATTACGTGGACAGGCTCTTGGAATTTTTGAGCAGCGCTCTATGCCCGCATATCTGGGGCAAGGTCATAGACGCTTCGCAATTGCAGCTTGCGATGAAAATCCGCGGGAGACATGGACCCATCGAGTGTAACGTCTATGGTCGCTGTGCAGCCGGGCCGAATATTTATAAAGTTATCCGAATAGGTTGCCCCCGTATCTTTTATATCGGCCCAAACCCACAACGCCGAGGCATTGGAGTTTATTTGCAGATGATAATGGCGCCCGCTGCCGGTAACCTGTGCGGTCAGTTGCGGTGGGTTGAGTTTCAGTTCTACCGGCCGGCCAAAAAATAGCACATTCTCCGTTACAACCCGGCTGCCCACGCGCACCTGTGGCCAAATCAGTATATTTTCCATGCCGTGGTTGTGAATCAGGTCCGCAAGGTCCAGTGTATGCGCCACGCGACTGGTGCGGGCAGGAATTTTAACTCCTATTTCGCCATCGGTGAGCACCGTGCCGGCTGAATCCGTTACGCACCAGCGCAACTGTCCGGAAACATCGGTCTGTCGATCACTGGTGATATGCAACTCGGCCTGGGCGGTTTTTGTATCAGGAATGCCGCTGACGAGAATCGGAGCAAAAAAGTGTTTGCTTTGATACTGCAGCGCCTTGTATCGGCGATAATAATCCGTCATGGACCAGGTGGGTGCAGGCCAGCAGTCGTTGTACTGCCATATGGTGGCCGCCATAGAGTGTGGCATATCGCGCCGCCAATGCTCTACACCATAGCGAATGCCGTAGGCCTGATTGAGTTGTGTCAGCCAGAGTTTGGAATCAAAATCGTCCGCATCACGTCCGAAGTAGGTGTGCACGTAATGTTGCATGCGCGCCAGGCCGCCGGGGCCGGAATGCGAGGTTTCGTGGTATGCCATCACCGGTGTATCCAGGCCGGTCCGATCGGCGGCATCGGTATAAGCACGAACCGTTGCTGGAACCGGAAATGACTGCATGCCGAATTCGGTAACAAATCCTTCCACCGTGCGATATTGGCTGTACGGCTTCATGCCGAACCAGACTTCCCAGGTATGAATATCGCCACTACCGGCGGCGCCACTGCCAAGTTCATAAAAGGCCCCCGGCAATAACCGGTGTACGGTGCCTCCAATCACATCGCCAAATAAATAGTGGTACCCTTTGAAATACTGAATTTCATTGTTGCCGCTCCAGATGACAATCGATGGATGGTTGCGGCAGCGCTGCACCTGTTGGGTGACTTCCGCCTTTAAATTATCCATCCATGACTGGTCGTGGACGGGGTAGACATCATTTGCGAATTTGAATTCAAATTGCAGCATGATGCCGAGTTCATCGCAGAGATCAAAAAGTTCATCCTGTTCGTAATACCCGCCGCCCCAGAGACGGATAAAATTAAAGTGGCATTCGACGGCGTGGTGCATGTACCAGCGGAGGATTTCAGGTGTTACGCGCGTGGGCATGTTGTCGGCGGGTATCCAGTCGGCACCTTTTACAAACACCGGCACGCCATTAACTCTAACGTGCATGGCAACACCATCCTTGGGCGGCAGTACCTCCACGTTCCGCAGGCCCACGCGGCGACGCATGGTATCCACTGCGTTGGTCGCTGACGGCACTACCTTTGTGCCATCGCCTGTAGCTTCAAAAAGCTGCGATTCCACCGTATAGAGAGGATGTTCTCCCGCTCCATTAGGCCACCACAGGTGCGGATGAGAAACATCCATGTGGCATTGTGCCATGCCATCGTGTACGGGGGCCGATGTGGTGGCGACCACCTCATTAGCAAACAAAACCCGCGTGGTCACCAGTGCATTAGAACGGGCACCGGTAACCGTGGTCTGAATATCCAAATGGACCGTTCCGGAAGCATCATGCCGTTGGAAAATGGCCAGATCGGTAATTTGTGCGTCAAAGCCCACAATTTCAATGGGTTTCCAAATGCCCTGGGTGAGCACCGCCCGACACCAGTCCCAGCCCCACATATAGGGGGCTTTGCGCACCCAGCAACGCGCATCACTTAAATCGATACCATACTGTTTTTGGTAGGCTTCACGGTGCGCTGCGACATACGCCGTGAGGGTGTCAAACCGGACGCGAAGGGTATTTTCACCGGCGCTCAGATGCGGTTTGATATTAAAGTTCCAGGCGCGAAACATATTGTCGGTCTGACCAACCAGATGGCCATTGATCCAGATCGTCGCCAGCGTATCGAGTCCATGGCATTGGAGCTTGATGTGCGGTTTGGCCAGCAGCTCTGTCGGCACATTGAACGTGCGCTCATATATCCAGTTCTTTTCCGCCACCCATTGCACCAGTCCGTTGTTTTCACGGTAGTAAGGATCGGGAATTTTTCCGGCCCGCAGCAAATCGGTATAAGTAGATCCGGGGACAATGGCGGGCGTCCGTTCTGAACCATTCACTTCGTGCATGGCCCATGCGTCGCCGGTTAAATCCAGGGTGATCGAAGATGTTGATAATGATAATGGTTCGGCCGGGGATCGCTGTGGCGAAGGCATCGAACTGCAACCCGCCAGCGTCACCAAGGCTCCTGCCCCAGCCGCGGCCTGCAACATTTGTCTGCGTGTTAATTGCTGTGATTTCATAATAGTACCCGCCTAATTAAATACCTCGATAATATTCCACGTCCGCAAGGACGGCACATCGATTCGCACGGCTCGGCCGCCCGGCAGCTTGGCCTGCAGATCAAACGCCCACCGGGCCATTGTCATCCTGCCGGTATCCGCATTGTAAATGCGAATGGCCTTTGGCTGTGTCGTGGTGGCGACATGCAGCACCTGATTGACCTGATTAATGGGGGTGAGGCCCTGGTAACGCCGGTTTATCAAATGAATGATCACACGGTGCGTACGGGGTTGTTTTTGGACGGTTAATACCGATCGGCTGCTGTAGCGGGCCAACTTCGGTTCCTGCCAGGTCACATCGCGGAGCAGTGGTGAGACCATTTTTACAAACCGCGCCTGGCTTTCAATGGCCTTGAGCGTGCCGTCGGTGGCCGCGTTGTAACCGCCCGGGCCAAGGACGGGATAGGCGAAGAATAATCCGGCGGCAAAAACTTCCGGAGCATAAGCGTGGATCCATGCGGCGCGCTGGGCGTCGGTCAACTGGTCTATCCATGGGACGCTGCCGCCCCAGTCATGAAAAATCATGATAGGAACATCTTTACCATTCATGAGTTCTCGGCTCTTGGCATGGTATGAACGCCATAAAGACAGATACGAGGATGTGCAGTCGAGTTGTCCGTTACGACTGCGTGGAAATTTCCAAAAATACAGGTCGGCACCAATCTGAAAATCCACCCACCGGTTCAGGCCGTTGGCGGCAAGCCAGACCCGGCGGTGGTGCCGGGCGGCGTGCGCACGGATCTGCGTGCTCCAATAACGCCAGACTGAATTGGACCGCCATGCGCAGTAAGTGTCCGCATTCGCGGGCTGTACTTCCCAAAGGAGAGTGGTTCCCCATATGCCCGCCAGCGGATTACTCGGCTGCTGAGGTTGATCGGCCCAATGGTTTTCGCGTAGATAGACCGCATAATCAAATGTCCGGATGGTGCCATCAGGACATTGCCGGGGATTGCTCAATTCAATGCCAAACTCTGATTTCCAGCGATGATCGGTGATACGCCATCGCTGGTGCGTGACAAAGCGATGTATTAAATAGCGGCGAAAGGCCGCCAGACCATAGGCGTCGTAACCTTCCAGATCACTGTAGGCACCGGTGACCTCATCCATAAATAGGGTATCGGCCCCGGCGTCAATCTGAAGTTTGGCCCATTTGAGCACATAGCGCCGGTAGGCGGGACATTCGACCGAGCCATGATAATAACTGTTGAAAACCTTATAAAGATTTCCATCAGGATCACGGGTGGCCATGTCCATGAACTCGGCAGTGGTAATGCCGTTTTCATGCGGAAACAGCGCCGAACATGTAGTGCCACCACCGAACAACGCGCCAACTCCATGTGCCTGAGTCACCTCACCACGCATGGCGTTCCAGTCCACAGCGCCGCCCCACTTAAACCAGGCGCGTTGCCAGCTTTGCGACGGAACCGATTCGTCCAGCCGCACCATCCATGGCGGGGCATAGCTGAGCTGCATGTCTCTGTTGGGCGGATTATTGATGGTAAAAAGCGTCAAGTCTCCTGGCTCTCTCGGCAGCGATGTGGCTGGCGCCTCGCTGCGGTACTTGTCTACCCGACTTGGAGCCGCGGTGCGGCCGGCCAGTATGGTTGCCAAGGTGGTCAGAGCCGTGCCGGCAAGAAACTCTCGTCGCGGCAGGTGGCTAGATGATGCATCCGGCTTCATTTCAGCTCCCGTGAATCATACAACTCTAACCGCAAATCGGAATCTGCCTGATTTAAGGACGCGGGGCACAATGGGCATCCACCCGTTTAGCCTGACATACGTCCGGTCAAAATCTTTCGGGCGGTGGTAATCGCCCAGCAGTACCATGAGCACTGCTCGCCATTGCCCGGATCGCTGAATACAATCTTGCCGTCCGGCTGAAACCAGAAAGCCTCCGCGAAGATCGGCCAGTTCCATCTCTTCGGCAGTGTTGCGCCAAGGATGGGATCCTTATATGCCTGCTTGAGAAATTCCAGCATGTGGCTGGCCCGGTTCCACTGTTTTTGTTGAACCGCATATAGAAAAGCCCATGCCCATTGCTTACCGATCAGTGAATGATTGATTCGCGCGGGCCGCGAAACCCGCTTGTTTATCCAAATCCATCCATATTTTTTCTTTACCGGCACATGTGCAATCTTTGACGGCGGATTCCACTGGCAGCCCAAAATATTAAACCCATGCCACTTAAACACGGCACGCTTCCAATAGGCCGCGACCGTATTGCTTAATATTTTCAGATCTGCGCCTTGCCATCCGGCGGCGATGGGGGATAAATTCACCCAGGAAAGGCCCGTATAGATTTTTCCGTCACGTCCATCGGGCAGGCGCATTTCGGCATAGATGAGCTTTCCACCCAGTCGGCGCGTGAGATAATAACGAATGCCATGCTGCAGCTCGTTTAACGCCGTTTGCCATTTATAAACATGCGCCATATCGCCGCGTGCTTTGGCGATCGGGATCAATTCTGTCCAGGACTCCGCTGTAAATACCTGCGTCAGTAAATCGTAGGTATCCCAGAACCGGTCCTGCCGCGAGTGTTCAAAACTCGGGTTGCGTATCAGATCCGTCGTGGTGGTCGGCCACGCATTGTCCATATAGGGCGTAGTGGTGGCCTGATCAGCCAGCCGCGCCACTTGCTTGTAGGTTGCGTTTTCAAAGGCGAGATCGTGAGTGGTGGCCACATAGCGTGCCCATGCGAGAATGACGGAATACTGGCCATCGACCTCGTCGGTATTACTCAGCATCGGGATCACTTCCCGGCGTCGCGTTTTGAGCGTGCCATAATTCAAAGCAAACGCTGTCAGATAAGTGGGATGAAATCTCCAACCCAGCGGCGGCTTATCGTGGGAGTAGCAGCCACCAAACGGGTTGTCGCTCACGTTATTAAGGCCCCACCAGATAGCGTTACCATGGCCCGTGAATTGAAGGCGCAAATCATATGTGACGCCTTTTTGCAGTGCCACCGGCTTGTTAAATTGCACCTGCACCCATCCGCCTTGCGGTGAAAGCCGATCGGCGGCCACGGTGGCGGCTGCCAGCGGGGTTTTGTCGTCCGGGTGCCGGACGACCGCAACGCTTAATTTCCCTTTCCCATTGCCAGACAACCACATGTCGGCACCATACAGTTTGTCACTGATCGCCTTAAATGGTTGGGCGCCACCAAAGTCGGGCAGCTTGAGGTTGTACAGCACGATCGAATGAAAAAGTTGCCCGGGGTTGGCTGAATCAATCAGCGGTGTTATTTCAGTAGACGCGGGGCCGATCACATGCGGCACCCGATGGATATGAGCCTGCGCTGTTGCGTTGAGTGTGTATTGCAACACTTTTCGGGCAAGTCCCCATTGATGCGTTTCCAGCATAAGAAAAACATAAGGGCCTACAGTACGCGGAAACATGCCACCGTAAGCACCGGTCAGCGACTCGGGCAGATAACCGTCTGGCGCAACGCGGTGTACCAGGGTGGCGTACGTGTTTTGGAACAGCTTTCTTTGGAAGGGGCTGTTAAGGAGTTTGAGAACATCCTTGCGGGTCGTCAGCGCCGCTGCTCGGTTGGGGAACAATAAGAAAATCGCAGATATGGCCAATGCCGGGCACACCATTCTCCAATTGCAGTATCGTGTCATTATGAAGGAAATCCTTTTCGTGCGGTCGCCTCAATTGTCCAATGTCTACGCGTATACCGGGACGGATTGCCATCTGTCAAGGGCAACCGGACAATGGCTCGACTGAAGGTCTTGGCAATGAATGATCGCTGGAATTCAGACTACCAACCCGCATACTCGGAATCAACAAAACCAAAGCGCACCTTGATCTTCGACAACGGTACCCATCGCACAGAACCATCGTTGTACATTTCATGTTCACCGCCGGGCAGGGCATTGCCAGGGCCTTCATCTACATAATTGGAAGTCGCATTGGGTGTTCCCCACAACCCGACCAAACCCTGTGAGCCGGATTGGTCAAAAAAAAAGGCATTGTCGGTGACCAATAAGGTACCGTCGTTGGATTGCGGATTCAGCGCCGGCCGGTGCAGTGGATCGAGGTTAAAACGTTGTACTGGATATTCGCCCAATGGGCTTTGCCATGCAGTGGCAAAATTATTTCCAGTGCCAGCGACAATGGCGGATAGATCATACGCCGGGCTATAATCCGTGCCTTCATTAACCCAGTAACTCAGGCCGATGGCGATGCTCCAATCAACGCACTTTCCTTGTTTGTTCCAAACCTGCGAGTTAGGAGGTAAATACTCGGCTTCGGTGAAACCGCTGTTGGGGTCGGGTGAATACAGCAAGCTGATGCCCTGCGGTGTGTCGGGTAGGAACCCGGACCTGGGATTGATGAGGTATTGATTGGGGCGATATCCATAGGAGGATACAAAAAGCGGGGCCAGTTGCCCCAGAGGCTCGTAAAGTTCATTGTAGGTGGCGCCGAGGTTAAAATCGCCGCAAGTGTAGTTGCTATTAATGGCTAGCGGATATTGGCCGCGGTATGCGTTGGCATATTCATGCAAGGCAATGCCTATCTGCCGCATGTTGGATGCTCCCAGTGTCTGCACCGCCAATTGTTTAGCCTTGGCTAGGGCCGGCAGCAGCAGCGCGATCAACAGGGCAATAATGGAAATCACCACCAGCAACTCGATGAGGGTAAAACCGCGACGCTTCATGATGAATCTCCTAATTCATAAAAATCAAAAAAGGAGGGCCAATAAAAAATCATTCATATTGGCCATCCGATTACGCCGTATCTGCCCGGCAGCGTCAGCACAATGCCAATAACCGCCTCGGCCGGCGTCACGCCGCCGCATCAAGCCGTCTTCCGACGCTTCATCAGCAGCATGCCCAATCCACCGACCGCAAACAGGCCCAGCGACGCCGGCTCGGGCACAGCTCGCACCTGGAATGCATTGATCTGGGCATCGGCGTTGGCCGGGCTATTGTTTATGTTCACAGGCGTCATGGAGATGGTTTCACTTCCACTGCTGCCCGCGGTAAATGTGCCGATGATGAACTGTCCCGGAGGCGTCAGGTAGCTGATGACGGCTGAATCGCTGGAGCTGCCGCTCAGAGTCTCCTGCCGGCTGACTGGAAAGCCACGTGAATCGTTGACCCATATCTCAAGCTGATATGTCGTACCGGGGTTAAGTGCGGAAATGGTCAAATCCATCGGATCTAATCCATTGCCGCCGGTGGAACCATTGCCGAGAGCTGCGGCCCCATCGAGCATGGCATTGTAGGACGGTGAGAAACTTGACGGTCCAAAACCAGAGGTATCCAGGTTCACTGTGTCGCCGGCGGTCGGTGCCGAGAGCGTTACATTCCCGCTGGTGATCGTTGCTGCGTTCTGCGCGGGTGCAAACGTCTGAAAGATAACGCCGTTTACCGTTTGATTTGCCGCGGTGGCGATTTCATAGGCGGCCACCAAGCTACCCGTGGTGCTTACATCCGTAGCGCCGGCGATATTGGTTGCAGTACCCCAAGTAACCACTGAAGCATAGCTCGCTGGCACGGCGGCAAGCAACACTGCCCCGAAAGTTCCGAACGCCATCGGCAAGACAGCCGTTCGGGCCGCCAAGCTACAACGACGGCAAATCGATAAACCTTTGGAAACCATAAAAACTCCTCGCTCCGCTTGGGAGCCTCTCAAAAATCCCGCCAACCGGGCGAGTTTCGGGGCTGCAAGTCAACACAACTGCGGCCACTGAATTCACCAGAGAAAGCCCGAACAGGCTTTTCATAATCCTTCAATACTCAGGCTCACGGGCCTCTCAGGCCGGGAAGCGTACGCCGCACCCGGCGAACGTCCAAGAGTCTCAATGCGCTGCCAGCCATGGCGAGCCAAACTCGATTTGCCAGCCCGCCTGCTTTTAACACGCTTTCAGTATAGCACTGTAAATGCCGCCATGCAAGGAATTTATTGGATTTTTTCTGA
>DZDI01000221.1 GCA_022730455.1 Phycisphaera mikurensis
TATGTGCGGATTGGTAAAATGGATTGTTGATCTTCTGCCGGAAACTGATCCAGTCACCTCGCCATTCGCTGGCATGCAGCGGTCCGGTCATCCAATTGGCCACCCGGCTCCATTGCGATTGCCACCCGGTCCGGCTCCATACCCGTACGCGCCAGTAATAGCGTGTGCAGGGTTTAAATACCGGCCCGCCATACTGTGCTAAGAAATACTTATTTACTAATTGTTTACCGGAATCCCAAATCAAATCACGACCGCGCCGGAGGTACACCGGTGAACTGGCCACCTGAATCTGATCATACGCCTCGTGGTGCAGCGCCCGCCGCTGCGGTGGCAGCCAGGTCAGGCGAGGATGCGAATGTTGAAGTCCAACGGGATTTCGTCGCCATTGGCAACGCAGCCGAGTGGGTGCCTGGGGCGAGCCCTTGACAACGGCATTCACCAGTACAGGCCTGATGCGATCCGCCACGGGTATCCGGGTGGTAACAGCAGCAGGTGGCAAAACCGAAGTTGCCCCCCTCGCCCCTGACCAGCCAATGCACAGCACAAGGACACATGCCCGGAAACCAAAAGAAATCCGCCGAAGAATTACAAATCGACTTGATAACGGTATCATCTGTATGCACTCACGTATGTTGGATCGCATGGTTTTTCATCCATCCATGGAATATTCGGCTAATGCGCTGCGCGAAGATTTCGGCTGGTGGCTACGGCAATGCACCGACCTTCATTCCCGACCGCACAATAGAATTGATATACAACTCCCTTATGGTAAATCACCCACGGCTTGTGCGCATAGGTCTGATCCCATGGTAATGAAGGTTGTAATATGGGTTTCCCCTGCCACTTCGTCCAATGTACGAGATCGTAGGAACAAGCAAAGGTACCAAACGCCTGATGCATAAAAGTACGTGGATGCGCCGGGTGATAACCCGTTGGTGTCCAGAACGCCCCAGAATAAAACATCACCCACAATTTGCCCATGCGTACAATCTGCGGGTCACCCGAAATACCGCGATGGTTGGTAAGCACCGGGCCATGTCCAAAGCGCGTCCAATGTATCATGTCCTTGGAAACCGCCATGCCGATGCGCTCCAGATGAGGCCCTTTCTGGCTGGCGTTGTAGTACATGACAAACGGATAACCCAGAAGGCGCGGCGAGACTCGGATAATCTGACTCTTGTAAAGTGTTTCTTTTTCAAATGCCCGTACGCCAGCCTGCGTGGTGGAAAGCACCGGGTTCTCCGCAATGGGATGCCACGGCCGGTCGGCCCCGGGATTGCGCGTCCAGGCCATGCCAATGGAAAGCGGTGGCGGTTCATAGCCCTTTTTGTCGCCCCCGAGATAGGACATCCAATATTTGCCGTCAAATTTTTCCGGCTGGTATGATCCACCCCACGTCGTATTTGAAAGGGCGATGGCTCCATCATCCTGCCATTTATCCCAGCCGCGGCGTTGAAATGGCAAAACGGTTCCCAGTCTTTTCCATTGCAGCAGATTGGTGCTTTGCGCCAATTGGGTTTCATAGCCTTGATTTTTAAATCGGACATACAGCATGTACCACCTATGGCCAAAGCGGTATACACATGGAGAGTCCACCAATTGCCCTTTGCCGGGGTGAATGATGATGCCGTATTTGTATGGGGTTTGAACCAGTCGGTCCACCCGTCGCATCACGCGCGCAGAAACCGTTTTCGGCAGCCCCGGCTTTAAGACGCGGGCGGGCACCAGCGGTGAAAACATAGCGCCATGCGCAGCCGCATTAAAGCGGGATGCCGCCCGGTTCGGAACGGGCAATGGCTGCCGCGCAGAGGCCGGCGCAGCCGCCGCCCATACCGATGCTGCGATACCGCACATCCACATCCGCTGAATGAGATTCACTTATAGTAACTCCTTAATAACTATACCTGCAAGAACGTACCGACCGCGGCTCCATTGCCTGTTGTGGTACGACGCCCCAATCTGCCCGCCGGATTTTCCAACGGATGTTTCAGCCTGAAACATTAAGCCCATCATACTGCTGATAATTGTTCATTGAGTGACAACATTTATCCAAATAGCGGCACATCGTCACATGTGCGGTATGGTCCGCATGGTCATGGGCTTTGCCCACGATATTCACGTAATGAGTCCGGATGGAGGCCGATCTTCGCTGGCCGCCGCCCACTCCTTGTTGGGTGTGTGCCCCATTCGAAAGCGCAATTCCCCACCGGCCACCATATCGCCATGGGTAAACCATGACCGCGTTAAGTCCCGGCCATTAAGGGTGGCGCTTTGAATATAAATATTCTCCTGAGAATTATTTTCTGCAATGATCTCAAACGTGGTGCCAGTTGTCGGGTTATGTATCCTGGCATGGTTCACCAGCGGGCTGCCGATGACATAAACCCCTGTGGCCGCGTTGACCGGATAGAAGCCCAAGGCCCCCAGGGTAAAGCAAGTCGAGGTTTGACCAATATCATCATTGCCAGGAATACCTTTGGGCGTATGGTTGTACAGGTTCAGTACTCTGCGAATCCAATATTGCGTCTTCCATGCCGCCCCGGCGAAGGGATACAGGTATGGAATATGATTGCTCGGTTCATTGCCCTGGGCATCTTGACCCACCATCCCGGTGATGTCCACATCGTAGTTGCGAATGTGCGACGGCGCGGTGAACAGGGCATCAAGTTTTGCGATAAA
>DZDI01000079.1 GCA_022730455.1 Phycisphaera mikurensis
CTTTAGGTTACGCCGCCTCTTTTACGCCGTCCACAACTTTTGATAGTATCTCCAACCACGGTCCCGCCGACGCCGCAGAAAATAATACAGGAAAGCTTGGCGCAGCACGCACGAGGCGACGGTGTGCGCCGTATCTGAAGCGAAAGGAAACAATGCCTCCATACCTTCACGCGGTCGCTGGAGGCTGGCTGTCAGCGGCGGCCTCCAGCGGTGTCGGACAGGCACAGAACAAATTGCGATCGCCATAGGCGTTATCAATACGCCGCACCGACGGCCAGAATTTACCTTCGTACAGGCTATCCATGGGATATGCGGCCTGTTGGCGGCTGTAGGGGTAGGGCCAATCAGCGGCCAGCATCGTGGCGGTATGCGGTGCATTTTTAAGCGGGTTATTTTGCCGATCCAGCTTGCCTTGCTCAACAGTGCGAATTTCCTCGCGTATGAGGATCAGCGCATCGCAGAAGCGATCCAATTCCGCCTTTGACTCACTTTCTGTTGGTTCAATCATCAGGGTGTCCGGTTCCGGCCATGAGACGGTCGGTGCATGAAACCCATAATCCATCAAGCGCTTGGCGATGTCTTCCACCTTCACACCGGCACTGGATGTAAAAGGCCGACAATCAATAATAAATTCATGGGCCACACGACCTCGCTGGCCACGAAAACGGATGGCGTAGTGGGCCTTGAGTCGGTGCGCCATGTAATTCGCATTTAATATGGCCACCATGGACGCACGGGCTAGGCCTTCGGCCCCCATCATGGCGATATAGGCCCATGAAATGGTGAGGATTGACGCGCTGCCATAAGGCGCCGCCGCTACCGGCCCGATCGCGTCAGCCCCGCCGATACCCGCTGTGGGGTGACCCGGCAGGAACCGGACGAGTTTTGGCACAACGCCGATCGGCCCCATGCCCGGCCCGCCCCCACCGTGCGGAATGCAGAACGTTTTGTGCAGATTCAGGTGGCAGACATCGGCGCCAATATCGGCCGGGCGGCAGAGCCCCACCATGGCATTGAGATTCGCACCATCCATGTACACCATTCCGTCAGCTTCATGCACCACTTTGCAAACGGCTTCGATGGTTTCTTCAAATACTCCGTGGGTGGATGGGTAGGTCACCATAAGGCAACTAAGCCGGTCGCGATAAAGATCGACCTTTTTATGCAGATCGGCAAGATCGATGCTTCCGTGCTGATCGCATTCGACCGTGACCACCTCCAAGCCCGCAACTACGGCACTCGCGGGGTTGGTGCCATGGGCAGAAACGGGTATCAGGCAAATATTACGATGGGTTTGACCGAGGGAAGCGTGATAGGCCCTGATGACGCGCAGACCGGCATATTCTCCCTGCGAACCGGCATTAGGCTGCAGCGACACGCCGGCAAAACCCGTGATTTCGCAGAGAAAGCGCTCAAGCTGCGTGGTAAGCAGGCCGTAACCGCTGCACTGGTCGGCCGGTGCAAAGGGATGCATATCTGCCCAGCACGGCTGCGTGAAGGCCGCCATCTCCGAAGCGCTGTTGAGTTTCATGGTGCATGAGCCGAGGGGGATCATGGAATGCGTCAGCGACAGGTCTTTGGACTCCAGGCGCCGCATGTAGCGTTGCATCTCGGTTTCGCTGTGATATTGATTAAATACAGGATGCGTCATAAATGGGGTGTGGCGATGCAGCTCGGGCGGCAGGGCAAAGCGGGCGGTTTTTACCACAGGGTCGATCATGAAGGGCAGCGGTCGATTCGGTGAAAATACATGGAGCAACGTGTGGACATCGTCGAGCAGGGTGCGTTGATCAAGCGAAATGCCAATGGTGTCATCGTGGTAACGCCGCAGGTTAATTTTCCGCCGCAGCGCTTCATGGTGGATATTGGCAGCCCCCGAACCGGCTGATGGGATAACTCGCAGGGTATCAAAAAATTGACTATGCACCAGTTGATGCCCCAATCGGCGCAGGCCCGCAGCCAATACGCATGTCCATCCATGAATGCGGTTAGCGATGGCGAGCAGGCCGTCCGGGCCGTGATACACTCCATGCATCGATGCCACGATGGCCGGCAGCACTTGCGCGGTGCAAATGTTGCTGGTGGCTTTTTCACGACGGATGTGCTGCTCTCGCGTTTGGATTGCCAGACGGTAGGCGAGTCGACCCGCAGCATCGCGCGATACGCCTACAATGCGGCCCGGCAATTTCCGGGCATACTCCGTTCGCGTCGACATAAATGCCGCATGCGGGCCACCAAAACCCATCGGCATGCCAAGCCGCTGAGCGCTACCAACGGCAATATCGGCGCCAAGTTTTCCGGGCGATTCAAGGATGGTTAAGGCGAGAAGATCACTCGCCACCACCACCAGTGCCCCGTGCTGATGAGCGGCGGCGGCCAGCGTGCTAATATCCCGCAGTTTTCCATCGGACGCTGGATACCCAATGAGAAAGCCAAAATAGTTGGTGTCCGCCGCGTTAAGTTGATCCACATCCCCCACTTCGCAGGTGATCTTCAAACCCGCCGCACGGGCGGCTACCACCTCAATGGTTTGAGGATGCATATCCTGGGCAATAAAAAACACTTTCTTCCCGGCATCGGCCAATGCCCGAGACATGCTCATCGCCTCACCGGCGGCAGTCGCTTCATCCAACATGGATGCATTGGCTAGGGGCAGACCGGTTAAGTCGGCAACCATTGTCTGGAAGTTTAACAGAGCTTCCAGTCGCCCCTGTGCGATTTCGGCCTGATAAGGCGTGTACTGCGTATACCAACCGGGATTGCCAAGGATGTTTCTCTCGATCACCGGCTCGGTTATGCACGGGTAGTAGCCCAAGCCGATGAACGATCGCAGAATTTTATTCTGCCGGCCTAGGCGATCTAAAGTTTCTTCCATTCGCGTCTCAGACATGGGATGGCTTAGTGCCAATAAGTCATGGACACGGATTGATTCGGGAATAGTTTCGGCAACGAGCTCATCCAGATCCTTCAACCCGAGCGGCGCAAGCATGGCGTTGATCTCTCCCGCCGAAGGGCCGATGTGCCGTTCATAAAAGGGGCGACGCATATCGAGCATGTTCCAACTGATTGTATCGGTCGCAGGAGACTGCGATTCGCTTATTTCTGGTTTCGCCGCAATAACATCCATCGGGGGGTATATCCTTCAAACACAAAACTGCCGAAATTATAGCCGATTCCATTTTCCCGCACTGAATATCCCAGCGCCGCAGCCCTGCTCCTATGGGGCCGATTAGAGAAACTCACAGAAAAAGATGCCGGATATTCAATCCAAAGTGATGACCAAACGCGTAAATCTCATTGTCGACCTGCGGTAACATCTGAAGCGCATAGGCTCCAAGCGGGGTTTTGACAAGGCGGCAGGGCGACCGATTGATGGGAGGAAAACGTGCAATTATCAGCTTTTAATTTTGGCCAGTGGCATAGTGCGCCGCGTTCGCCCATGTCGGCGAGGTTTCGCCGCATGCCCATGCTCCTATTGATGTTTTTTGTATTGCTGACAGCCTGCTCTCTTCGCGGCTGGACGGCCGAGGCACGCGGCCCAAAGGCACCTGACTTCCCAAGCAATTTCACCTGGATCAATACACCTCGACCATTAAGCTACCGGCACCAGCTTAAGGGGCAGGTGGTCTTGCTGGACTTCTGGACCTATGGCTGCATCAATTGCATTCATATGTTTCCTGTCTTAGACCGCCTTCAGAGGCATTTTGCGAAACAGCCATTGGTCATCATCGGGGTGCACAGTGCCAAATTCGCCAACGAAAGCCTGCCTCGCAATGTCCGCGCCGCCGTGATGCGGTACAAAATTGATCATCCCGTGGTCGTGGATGAAAATATGCAAATATGGAAGGCCTACGGAGTAAATTCATGGCCCACCTTTGTGGTGGTTGGTGCCGGAGGCCACATTGACGGTTCAGTTGCCGGTGAAGTCAGCTATCGCACTCTCCGACACGCCATCAGCGCCGAACTTCAATATGACAAACGGCATCACCTCCTTGCGGCCAAACCGTTGATATTTCCTCCGCGGGCACGGGAGTTTTCAGCCACCGGCTTGGCGTTTCCGGGAAAGGTTCTCGCGGTCGCCAAGCTCAAGCGCCTGTTTATCGCCGATACCGACCACAACCGGATTATTGAAACGACCTTGCCGAACCAACACGGCGCGGCCAGGTTGATTGCTATTTTTGGCAATGGCAAAAAAGGGCGAGGGAATGGAGCTGCCGCAGATTGTGAATTTAATTCGCCACAAGGCATGACTCTCCTGGGGCACATATTGTATGTGGCCGACACCAATAACCATCTGATTCGTGCCATTAATCTCAGCAATGACACGGTAAAAACCGTGCTGGGAACTGGAAGCGAGGTGTTTGACTTTTCCGGGGGTGCCGCTGGCACCCAACAAGGAATCAATTCGCCATGGGCGCTGGCAGGCCGTGGACACACGCTTTACATCGCCATGGCCGGTGAACATCAAGTCTGGCGGATGGACACCAGAACGCTGGTGGCCAGCGCTTTTGCGGGTTCGGGGTATGAGGGCCTGCAAAACGGCGTTGGCACATCTTCCGAGATGGCCCAGCCATCAGGCTTGGCACTCGGCGGTGATGAGTTGTATGTTGCCGAGCCGGAAGCTTCTGCCGTCGCCCGCATTAATCTAAAAAATAAATCGGTGCGGACCATCGTCGGCCACGGACTGTTCACTTTTGGAGATCGTGATGGACCTGCCAATTCGGCTTTGCTGCAACATTGCTTAGGCGTGGCAATATACGGCAAGCACCATCTGCTTGTGGCTGATACGTACAACGACAAACTGCGGCTTATCAATTTGCAGACTCGGCGTGTAACAACATTTGCCGGAACCGGCACGCCGGGCACCGGTCATCCAGGCGGCGGAGTGAAATTTGCAGAGCCTAGCGGGCTATCCGTTTTAGGCCGAACCATTTTTGTGGCGGACACTGATAATCAGAGGATTGTGATGATTAACGGCCTGACCGGACAATGGCACCAATTGATAATCTCCGGATTGCCGCTGAAAGAGCCGACGGCGGTGGCATCACACCTCGCAACGCGGCTGGTGGCCGCATCTTCCATTTTGGTTCACGTGAAAGCTGGCACACCCGCAACATTGACCGCCCAACTGAAGGTTCCAGCCGGCACGCATCTCACCGTCGGTGTGCCGATATCGATGCGTATTTCCGGCATCGCTGGAAAAGTATTCTATGAGTCAACCATTAATTCAAAAGGACATTCCGTTGCAAGTTTTTTGCTGCCAGCCGGACTACCCGCCGGTGACTGGTTGGCGGAAGTATATTATGACTACTGTACCAATGGTTCGATGGGAGAATGCATTCCCGCGAGTTGTTCGTGGAAGATAACAGTACGGCCTGGAGTGAAACACGAAATTAATTTGCTTTTGTCCAAGGCCATTTTTCAGGGGCTTATTCCGTGAAACTGGCGTGTAACATTGATAGCCGGGGAATACGCGTGCGTTTGATTGGCGGTTGCTTGCTGGGCGGGATCAGCATCCTCTTGGCAATCGCCGCTTGGTGGAGTGCAGCGACTTGGCTATGGTGGCCGGCCGGAGGCTTGGCATTGGGAAGCGCTGTGATGATATTTGAAGCCCGCCGCGGATGGTGCGTCCTACGCGCCATGGGGTTCAAGACGCGGATATAAAATGGGTTACTTTTTGCACGCCCACCCCTTTTGGCAAGCCGGGCATGCAGCTCGGCCCCATCAGCTCTCAACACCACATGATCGCGCAAAAAAAGTTTTCATCTTCACCAATTTGCGATATGCTCTGATCAAGGATATGCGTGACGTACACGCTGAGTGTTATTGAGCGACAGGACCGAAATGAATATGACAACCGCAACGACTCCCACCGCTGAAACCAAACCCGTAACCGAATTGGCACGCCAATTGAAGGTTGATTCAATCCGATGCACCACGGCCGCTGGCTCGGGGCATCCGACCTCGTCAATGTCGGCGTCTGAATTAATGGCCGTTCTGATGACGGACTATCTGCAATATGATTTTTCGGATCCCCATAACCCATGCAATGACCGCTTGATTTTCAGCAAGGGCCATGCCTGTCCACTGCTTTATTCCATGTATAAGGCGGCCGGGGTGATTTCGGATGCGGAGCTTCTGACCTTGCGGAAATTCGACAGCATACTTCAAGGGCACCCCAATCCGCACGTGCTCAAATGGGTGGATGTCGCAACCGGGTCGCTCGGGCAGGGGTTGCCGATCGGCGTGGGCATGGCGATCAACGCCAAATATCTCGATAAGCTGCCCAGCCATGTATGGGTTCTCTGCGGTGACAGCGAGATGGCGGAAGGATCCATCTGGGAGGCATTTGACAAAGCATCACATTACAAACTTAATAACTTGACAGCCATCATCGATCTGAACCGCCTTGGCCAGCGAGGGGAAACCGATTTGGGATGGCACAGTGAAATATACGCCGCCCGGGCCAAAGCTTTTGGGTGGCATGCCATCGAAATAGATGGTCACGACGTGGTGGCAGTGCGTAAGGCCTATGCTGAGGCCAAGGCGCAAAGCGGCCAGCCCACCTGCATCATCGCCAAAACTGAAAAGGGACATGGTGTTTCTTTCTTGGCCAACAAAGAGGGCTGGCACGGAAAATCACTTAGCAGAGACGAAGAAGTCAAAGCCTTGGCGGAACTTGGCGCATCTCCTGATATCACCGTCAAGGTGAAAAGGCCGAACAAGACGCCGGTGGCACATATCGCCAAGGGGGGCGGCAAGCTTCCCGTGTATGCCGTGGGATCTAAAGAGGCAGCCCGCAAAGCCTATGGTGATGCCTTGGCGGCCTTGGGCTACACCGATCCGCTTTTAGTTGCCGTCGATGCCGAAGTTTCAAATTCAACCTATGCGGACGAATTTAAAAAGGCCCATCCCGATCGCTTTTTTGAAATGTATATCGCCGAACAGCAAATGGTTTCCGCGGCCGTCGGTATGGCCGTGCTGGGCAAAAACGTTTTTGCTTCAACCTTTGCCGCATTCTTCACCCGCGCCTACGACCAGATACGCATGGCCGCCATCTCCAATGCCACCATTCGCCTGGTTGGCTCACACGCCGGTGTAAGTATCGGCGCCGACGGTCCATCGCAAATGGCGTTGGAGGACCTGGCCATGATGCGAGCCGTCTACGAAAGCGTTGTGCTGTATCCCAGCGATGCCAATCAGACTGTAAAACTCGTTGCCGAAATGGCACGGCAGCCGGGTATCAGCTATCTGCGCACTACCCGTGAGAAATTGCCTGTGCTTTATTCCGCGGATGACCAATTCCCGATTGGCGGGTCCAGAGTGGTGCAAAGTTCAAACGAGGATCGCGCCACGGTGGTGGGTGCCGGTATCACCCTGCATGAGGCCATAAAGGCCGCCGCCGAACTGAAAAAAGAGGGTATCCATGTCCGCGTGATCGATTTGTATTCGGTAAAGCCGATTGACGCCAAAACGCTCCGCGATGCTGCCAGCCAAGCGGGCAATAAGTTTGTCGTCGTTGAAGACCATTGGATTGAAGGCGGGCTTGGCGATGCCGTGCTGGAGGTTTTTGCGCAGTCTACCGACCGCCCTCAAGTGGTGAAACTTGCCGTAGAAGGCATGCCTGGGTCCGGAACACCTGCGGAATTGATGGATGCCGCCGGCATCGACGCGGCGCACATCGTCAAGGCTGTGAAAAACCTGATCTGAATTTCAGGGCACATAAACCATGTGCCAGACATCCAAACACCGGCCCGTGCATCTGACCATGGATGCGCGGGCCATTTTTGTCGCTATGCGGACGGCTGCATGTGTTTTATAATATTGTCGTAAATGGGCAGATCGCACTATACGCAATCAGGCCGCAGCCGCTTAAGATGCACAGGGAAAAGACTTTAGCAGGAAACATGCCATGCGATGTCGATTGACTCTGATCACCACTCTGCTGCTGAGCCTCGCTGTCGCCCCTGCCGGTCGGGCAGCCGCACACACCAAGCATCAGGCCATTTGTCCCGGTGCACTATGGTACGACACACAGGGACATTTGATTGAGGCACACGGCGGATGCATTGTAAAACATGGAAATGAATATTATCTATTCGGCGAAGATCACTCGCGGCGCAACCAACCCGACCGCCGATATATCGCCTGTTACCGATCGACCGATCTGATCCACTGGCATTACTGCCGGGCAGTTGTGGAGCTTAAAAATCCTGATCCAGCGCTGTTTACCCAGGACTGGATATTAGAACGCCCTAAGGTTCTTTATAACCGATTCACCCACCGATACATCATGTATGCCCACATCGATGGACGCGGCTATTCTCTGGCCCGCGTGGCCGTGTTCAGCAGTCGCACCATCGCTGGACATTACCGTTTATTGCGCAGCTTTCGTCCGCTGGGGCATCAAAGCCGTGATATCGGGATGTATCAGGCTCGCAATGGCAAAGCCTATTTATTATTTGAAGATCGGCCATCCGGATTCCGCATCGCGGAACTTTCGCAGAATTACCTCTCAATTAAAAAAAACATCTGTCTGATCCACCATCATCTTGAAGGGCTCGGGTTGGTGCATTATCACGGCTTGTATTATATCATCGGTTCACATTTAACCGGTTATGCTCCGAATGCAGACGTCTACGCGACTGCCCGATCGCTGCAGGGGCCATGGAGTCGGTTTCGAAATATCGCCCCACCGCAGACGAAAACCTATAAATCTCAGTCTGGCTTTTTACTGAAGATTGTGGGCACGCGCCGCACCACGGTTATTTACCTCGGCGACCGGTGGATGATGCACCGACTTTGGAACTCGCGCTACATCTGGATGCCGCTGCAAATTGGTGGCGGCACGCTTCGACTTCCCAAGCCGCGCTGCTGGCGGATAAACATCCACACCGGTGTGGTGTCATTCGTGCCGTAAGGCCAAATGACTTCCAAATTCGAACCCGGATTTCAGCCGTGAAGTTGAGCGGCCATTTGCATATTCTGGCGGCACGCCGACGCATACACCGACAGGTGTACTTGCGTTGGTGAATGCCCTTGTTCGTCAAAAACAATGATTGAATTACGGCCCGTATGCAGCCAGACCGATGGAATATACAGTCCCAAGGGCATGATATGATCCGGGTAACGGCCGAGATTGTGGCCGTTGATCCATACATAGCCGCCGCCCATGCCCGTCATCGCCACACGCAGGACGCGGTGGAGTCCACCAGGCAGTGTGTCGATGACAAAACTGCTTTTATAAAAAGTGGGTACACCGGTGGCCACACTCCCGGCGTTCCATCCCGCCCTGGAATTAATCGGCCCGATGCCGCCGTGCATTTTCCATGGTGTGATATGACCGGTTTTGCCAAAAGCAGGAGCGCGAAATTTGGCGACCATTCGGAGCTGGGCGTCAAAATGGAACGGTTTTTTCTCAATGGGTATAAGCAGATCAACACGGTTGGCGCGTTTACCATGGTGCCACCCCTCGCGCATGATGGTGTGCAGCCGGCCGTGAGGGCTTTTATTAAGTGTCAATTGATGCCCATCGACAAACAACATGACCCCGTCGGGCAACGGAGGCAAAACGATATGCAGCGCATCAGCCTTGACTTTTCCCATCACGGCACGAAACCACCAATACCCCTTCCTGGCCCCCGCCAGCGTCACGGCTTTAGTACAGCGTTTCCAGCCTTTATGACCGGGTTCATCGCTGAGCACATTGGCGACGATATTGGCTATCGGAGAATATGTCGGCTTGAAATGCCACACTTTAATCCATCGGGTATGCACTTGTTGACGCTTCAGATGCACGGCACCAAACATCCCCATCTGATCAACCGTGGCCAGCGGGCCGATGTATCCCCACATTTTGCTTCGCCCCTGATTGACGGTGAAGACGGCAAGCGCCTTTGTCCCCTTGGTCAGATGCAGAAATCTAAAACCGCCACCACCCGTATACCGCAACCTTCCATTGATAAAAACCTCGGCATAGTTGCGTATACCGGGTAATTCAAGGATATAACGGCCGTTCGCAGGAACAGTCATCTGCGAACGATACCATTCATAAGCGCCGGGATAATCATCCGCCCCCATTTGCCTGGGATTGACACATGAGAGCCAGGTGGAATCATTGAATAGAGGCGATGCCGGTTGATCGTCCACACGCCACTGCCATTGAGCCAATGCCGGTGCCGTGGGGGCTTTAACTCTGGGGAAATTGACTCTCTGAACCATTCGCTTTCCATCGGGTGAAAGCACTTCAATCTGCAGCGAGGTTTTTTTTGAACGCATGGGCCGCTGGATGTCCATGCTCAAGCGCCCGCCAGCAATTTTGGCATGTCCGATGAATTGCGGGCCCATGACGATATAGCGCCGGCCATGTTTTTTAATAATCCATGTATACCGGGCCATGATGTTGGACATGACAATCAGGTGGAGCATATGTTTGCCACTGCGCAGGTTGTATATTCGGGGTGCACCGGCCGCAAATTTAATTTTTACTGAATACAGGCCGGGCCTGGGCGCCTTCCATCCGGCCGAGGCCACAGCGCTTTTACCGCCGGCAACTGCAATGCGTACCAGGCCCTTGCTGGACGGTCGGCCATACATGATCAGCGAGCCGACTCCAGGCTGCTGATGGATATAACCGAACACACGTCCGCACAGCGCGGCAATATTGAAGCGCCCGGAGAGCTTATAGTTGAGAATCACAGGGACCGTGCGATTAGCAGGCAGCATAACGGTACCGCCGATGCTGGCTTTAACGCTTCGCGGCTGCTTGGAAAAATTGCGCACAAAGACGATCGTTCCAGCCGGAGACCTGCGGGCGGCGATCGATGCGTGCGGCGCAAAATTTTTATACTGCGCCGTCACGTCAACGCTATTGGCGAGAACGGATTGGAAGCTGCGGCCAAAATAATTGGCCAATTTGTAGTTGTAGTAGTTGGGACGCAGATTGCCCCCCTGCCCCACCGGCGAACCGAAATCATAACTGGCTTGATTGGACTGATTATTCCAATGTGAAAAGTTCGTTCCGCCGATCGTCATATAAACGTTGTAACCGGCACCGCCATCGGCAATAACGTCCCATGGCGCCCGCATCATAACCGTACGCTGATTTGACCCGATCGGCCATTCACCATACAGCGTAAACCAGCCCGACCACATTTCTGTTGTAAACCAGGGAGCTTTCGCCTGGGCGTGGTTAAATGGATGAATGCCGGCCGGATCCGGGCCGTGATGCTGGCCGCTGAAAAACAGGGGTACATTGACGCCGAATTTCATACATTCATGGTAAAGAAATTTATAATAATTATTGGGAAGCACCGCACCCCACCCTTGCGGATCTTCGTTATCGAGCTGCATCATGATGACCGGACCGCCGTGGGTCACCTGCAGCGGAATCAGCTTGGGCAGCAGTTTGTGATAATACTGGCGCAAAGCCGCAACATACGGGGCATCGCCATGGCGAACCGATAGACCGGGTATAAACCGCAACCACACGGGATAACCACCCGAGTCCCACTCGGCGCAATCCCACGGGCCAATGCGCAGAATGACATAAAAACCCATTTTCTGGGCCAGCTTTACAAACGCTACGATGTTGTGCCGACCACGGAAATTAAACTGCCCCTCGCGCGGCTCCTGATAATTCCAGAAAAGGTAGGTGGACAGGCAGTTGTAGCCCGCCCGTTTCATTTTTTCCATGCGATTGGCCCACATCGCGCGGGGCACGCGTGGATAATGAAGAGATCCCGACACGACGAACACTCGGCGGCCGTTTATTACAAAGCCTTTACCATCAATGCGTATTTTTGATGCCACAGACTTCGGCGGCAAAAACATCGATGCCTGCACCTGCGGCACAACCATCACGCTGACGAATAGCGCAAGGATCCATGATGACGCCTCACACCACCAACCCGATCGCCACAATCGCCGGTATTTCGCCCGAACCAATGTTGGCGACAAGTGCTCTGGCACCGTGTTTATTGCTATTTTCAATTCAGCGAACCAAGCCTTTCTGTTTCGTTCCTCAGGATAAGTTGCCACCATCGCCTTGCCGAAGGCCGGCATAAACACTGCGTTCTATAACAAAAACGCCTCAGCGGTCATTGTATTTCGATACCTCGAAATCTTCCGCAACTGAAGCAGGAACCGCCCAGCAGCCCAAAAGTTTCAAAACACTGCTGATTTTAGTCAAGACAAAGGATGGTGCCTTGTAACTGTTTACCGCTCCGCGGCAAATATTCACACTAATGGCGCTGGCGCGCTCTGGTCATTGGTGGTATGCTTGATTTCACCATGAATGGTGAAGTTCAAAAACATCGCAAACAACTGGTCGCAAAGACGGCCGCCCGTCAGACCGTTGGGGAAACGAAAAGGTGACATCCGCCGATATCAGGGGCGGGCAAAAAAAGCAGCGCAGAAATGAAACGGTAAAGGGTTGCTTTGCGTTCGGCCACTGACAGATTAAAATTTGTGTGTCAAATGACTTTTCTTTTTCCGGGCAGCTTATGTTGGCAACGGATGAAATAATTTTG
>DZDI01000010.1 GCA_022730455.1 Phycisphaera mikurensis
AAAAAAAGTTGCCGCCTGATAAGCTTCATCCACAATATTTGACGGTAGCCCCGGGAACATACAATGACGACGAGCGACAAAGACCACGGCCCCTTAGCCCCCGCCCCGCAGGGTGTGCCGCAAACCCCACGTCTGCGGCGTTCTCGGACTCATCTTCACCAGAGTCGCCCTCGGCCCGTCGCCTTGTATCCGGGGCGTTTCCGCCACATCGCTGTCTTGCTATTACTTGGACAGACTCCTATATCCTCCGGTTTGAACGCTTCAGCGAGTTTTCAAATTAGCATTGAGTCTTGCCCGCATCTTCCGGGCATTATTAATGAGTTGCTGCTTCGGCAGCATTTTGACCGGCGGCACCACGAATGCCCATATTTTATGATCCTTAAATTCAACCGGCAGCAGCGCCGCAAATAAATCCAGACCGTAGTATTGGAACCAAGGCCGGGCAGTCGTGCGGTGTGTGTGCAAATAATAATACTGGTATTTTGGGTCCGTTGCCGTGCCGATATTTTTTTTACCGCGAATCCGGATGCCGTACGTCCCGTACCATTCAAAAGAGGTGGTCAGCGGAGTGGTACCCTTTTCAACATCATTAAGGTAAACCACAGATCCGGGTGGATCGGTCACAATGGTGATTGACCGCTCGACGCAGCCAGAGAGGCTCGATAAAGCAATTAAGGCGACCGGCAACAGGGCAAAACGCTTATTCATCAGACGGATTTAACCATGAGCGTTGGTTTTACACAAATCAGCCCTGCGGCAACGCTCCACCGTCCGTCTCTCAACGAGTCCGGGAATGGCGGTTGACTATTCAAGCTCAATCAGCAAGTCGCCGGAGGCGACAATCGTGCCGGGGGGCGTCATGATTTTGGATATTTTGCCGTCCATAGGGCAATACGCGCTTGTCTCCATCTTCATTGCCTCGATCGAGAGCAGCTTTTCCCCCTTGGCGATGGTCTGTCCCAGGCTAACGGCCATGGTTGAAATCTTGCCTGGCATGGGAGCACCGACATGCCGGGGATTGTCACGATCTGCTTTGGGCAGCGTGGTGCGTGATTTGCCGCTCAGTGATCGATCTTGAATCTTCGCTTCACGCGGTTGGCCGTTAAGTTCGAAGAAGATCGTTCGCATTCCGTCCGGATCTGCATCGCCGGATGTGATAAACTTAATCAGCATGGTTTTGCCCGGCTCTAATTCAACCGGCACTTCCACAAATGGCTGCAGCGGATAAAAGAAAGCCGTGGTCGGTAGCACGCTGACGTCATCAAACTGGCGGCGGAATTTTTCGAAGGCCGCAAAAACCTCGGGATACATCAGAAAGCCGGCCAGATCGGCATCGGCAGCCTCGCGATGAATTTTCTTTGACAGCTCCAGTCTCGCCTTTTCTAGATTAATCGGCCGCAGCCTGCTGCCGGGGCGTGTCGTAAATGGCTTGTCGCCGCGGAGAATAATTTTTTGCAATTTTCTGGGCCACCCACCGGGCGGTTGACCTAGGTCGCCGCGGAACATCTCAACCACACTTTTGGGGAAGTCAATATGGCGGGATTCATCGAGAATATCCGCCGGTTTGAGATTGTTGGTCACCATAAACAACGCCATGTCGCCCACGACCTTGCTTGAGGGTGTGACTTTGACAATATCACCAAACAACTGGTTGACATCGGCGTACATCCTGGTGATTTCGTTCCAGCGGTCGCCTAGTCCCAAACTGCGAGCCTGCACACGCAAATTGGTGTACTGGCCGCCCGGCATTTCATGCTGATACACCGACGCGGTGGTCGCAAGCATGCCTTCCTCAAAGGGCTGATAGAATCGCCGCACGGCCTCCCAATAATCGGACAGATCGGCCAGCACGGCGGAATCCAGGCCCGTGTCGCGGCTGGTATTGGTCAAGGCCGCCGCAAACGAATTCAGATTGGGTTGGCTGGTCATGCCACTCATGGGGCCAAAAGCACAATCGACAATCTGCACGCCCGCCTCCGCCGCCATTAACAGTGTCGCCGACTGTACACCTGCCGTATCGTGGGTATGCAAAGCGATGGGCAGACCAATTTCTTGTCGCAGGACTTTGACCAAAACTTTAGCCGCGGGTGGTTTCAGCAGGCCGGCCATGTCTTTAATGGCCAGTATATGGGCACCCATTTTTTCTAACTCTTTTGCCATTTTAACGTAGTAGGCGAGCGAGTATTTTTTGCGGCTTGGATTGAGGATGTCGCCGGTGTAGCACACGGCCGCTTCACAAATGGCCCCGGCTTCATTGACGGCATCCATCGCCACTCGCATGTTGCGTGCCCAATTTAACGAATCAAAAATGCGGAAAATATCAATCCCGTGGGCGGCCGCGGTTTTAACAAAAAATTTTACGACATTGTCGGGATAATTGGTATAACCTACGGCATTGCTGGCCCGCAGCAACATCTGGAATAATATGTTAGGTGCCGCCTGTCGCAATTGAGCCAGCCGCTCCCATGGGTCTTCATGCAGAAATCGCATGGCGCTGTCAAAGGTGGCACCACCCCACATTTCAAGGCTGAAAATGCCCGGCGCTCGCCGTGCCATGGCCGCCGCCGCGGGCAGCATATCAATGGTGCGCATCCGCGTGGCCAGCAGACTTTGATGGGCGTCGCGCATGGTGGTGTCCGTTACCAACACGGCCTTGGACGCCATCAGTGACTGGCAATAGGTTCTGGCACCAAGTCTCCTGAATTCATCGCGCGATCCTGTCGGCAGCGGCTGGCTGCTTGCCGATACCAGCGGCGGCGGGGGCGTCATCAGCGACAAATCAGGGATCTTTTTTACCTCCGGGGCGCCATTGACAATGACCTCACCGAGATAGGTGAGTAATTTGGAAGCCCGATCACGTCGTGTAGAAAAGCGGAACAGGGACGGTGTGGTATCGATCAGGGTGGTGACGGCTCGGCCTGCGGCAAAATCGGGGTGCCTGACCACGTTTTCCAAAAAGGGAATGTTGGTCTTTACACCGCGCACCCGGAATTCTGATAGTGCCCGCAGCGACCGGCTGATAGACTCTTCCAGCGTAGGGGCAAAACAGGTCAGTTTCACCAGCAGCGAATCAAAGTAAGGCGTAATCACCGCTCCGGCATACGCTGTGCCGCCGTCCAGCCGCACACCAAAGCCTGCAGGAGAGCGGTAACTCGATATACGGCCGTAGTCCGGGGTAAATTGGTTCGCGGCATCTTCCGTCGTGATCCGGCACTGCAAAGCCACACCACGGTACGTCATATCCGGCTGCCGGGGAATATCCAGCGGCGGTTCATGCAGATGACAGCCCTGGGCCACGAGAATCTGTGATCGCACCAGATCAATGCCGGTGATGATTTCCGTAACAGTGTGCTCCACTTGGATGCGCGGATTGACTTCAATAAAGAAAAATTCATTTGTGTCGATGTCCACCAGAAATTCCACGGTTCCGGCGTTGCAGTAATTCACTTCGCGTCCGATGCGGACGGCAGTATCGCATATCTGTTGTCGCAGCGCTGGATCAAGCCCGACACTGGGGGCGAGTTCCACCACTTTTTGATGCCGCCGCTGCACGCTGCAATCACGTTCAAAGAGATGCACCAAATTGCCATGGCTGTCGCCGAGCAATTGCACTTCAATGTGCTTGGCGCGGGTGATGTAGCGCTCCAGAAACACTTCTGACTTGCCAAACGCGCCGCCGGCTTCACGCTGTGCCTCATCCAACTTAGCCGCGAGCTCGACAGGCTTATGCACGACGCGCATGCCGCGGCCACCACCACCGAAGCTGGCTTTTATGATCAGTGGAAAACCAATCTCGCGGGCCATTTTTTTTATGACCGCAGGATCACTTATACCGTCCTGCGTGCCGGGAAGCACCGGAGCACCGGCCCGCTTGGCAATTCTCCGTGCAGCGGTTTTGTCGCCAAAGCTCTTGAGCATCTCCGGCGTCGGGCCTATGAATGTGATGCCGGCGTCGCCGCACGCCTGCGCAAAATCGGCGTTCTCTGACAAAAACCCATAGCCTGGATGGATGGCATCGACCTCGTGCGCTTTAGCCAATTCAATGATCGACGGGATATCGAGATAATTTTTTACCGGAGCATCGGGCCCTCCAATCTGGTAACTCTCATCCGCTTTAAACCGGTGGAGAGAATAGCGATCTTCATGCGAATAAATGGCGACCGTCCGCAATCCCAATTCTGTCGCTGCCCGCATGACACGGATGGCTATTTCGCTTCGATTGGCGACGAGCAACTTATGCATAATCAAAAATTCCTTTTTTCAACCCAATCACGAAATTCATCCCGGCCATATACCCGAATGACGCTTGGACAGACTCCCAGGCGGCGATCCACCGGGTGAGAGGTCTCAAGCCTCCCGCCTGCCCCGTTGTCGCTTCGCGCTTGCACCCATACACCCCTCTCACTATCCATCTTTTGGAGCACCACCTCGCCGTTAATGTAATCGATTTGGCCTGCTGCGCAAATAGCGTGCATGTGAAAATATTAACTGTAGACTGCCGTGCCCCACGGCGATGGAAACGGGGCTTTGGCGGAGGACGGCGCGCTATCGGTTGTGACACCGTACGCCTTGCGCCGCACAGACACAGACTGGCCCGATTTAATTTTGCGAAACTGCGAGTGTTTGGGGGTATCGGGATACTATTTTTAGACGTAGCAAAGAATTCAGCCTATACTGCCGATAAGTCTGGCCGAAGGAGTAAACGGATGGGGATTTTTGTTTACGCCAAAAGGAGTTGCTATGTCCACTGTTCATCAGTTTGTGGTAGTACCGGCCGTACCTGAAAGCCTTTCTGCATTACATGACCTGGCTTACAACATCTGGTCGTTGTGGAAATATGACGCCGTTAGTCTTTTCAATCGGCTGGATCCAGATTTATGGGAGAAGACCGACCATAATCCCGTCGCTTTGCTTAATTTGGTTGGCCAGGAAAAGCTGCAGGCGGCCGCACTGGATGACGGCTTCCTGGCTCACTACAACCGCGTGGTGACGGATTTTCGTTATTACATGCAGGTGCCTACTTGGTTCAGCCTCAATCATCCGGGAAGCAAGGCCCAAATAGCCTATTTCTCGGCTGAATATGGCCTCCATGAATCTTTGCCCATTTATTCGGGCGGCTTGGGCGTCCTGTCCGGCGATCATATGAAAAGTGCCAGCGAACTCGGACTTCCTCTGGTTGGCGTGGGGCTTCTCTATCGGGATGGGTATTTTCACCAGCGTCTGAATCCTGACGGTTGGCAACAGGAACTTAATCCTCAAAATAATTTCTTTTCCATGCCTCTGAAACTCTGTGTCGGCCCCGATCAGCAACCGGTTCGCACTTTCGTGGACTTGCCCGGTTCGCGCGTCAATATTCAGGTTTGGAAGATCATGGTGGGGCGCGTCACCATCTACGCCATGGACACTAATGTGCCCGATAACCGCCCAGAAGATCGTGAGATTACGGCTCGACTCTACGGCGGCGATCAAGAAATGCGTATGCGCCAGGAAATCGTGCTTGGCATCGGCGGCATCCGGACCCTCGCTGCGCTGGGCATCAAGCCGACGGTTTGCCATATGAACGAAGGGCATTCAGCCTTCCTCGCGCTGGAGCGGTGCCGGGTGCTGATGGAAGAGGGCAAAATGTCATTTGCGGAAGCCCGCGAACTTGTCGCCGCCAGCAACGCCTTTACAACGCACACGCCGGTACCAGCGGGCAACGATCATTTCCCGCGTGAAATGATTGAGCATTATTTCGCTGGTTATTACTCAAAGCTGGGCATCTCAATGGATGAACTGCTGGACCTGGGGCGCATCAATCCCGCCGACACGCATGAGGGGTTTGGCATGACGACGCTTGCACTCCGCATGGCATGGCACTGCAATGGTGTGAGCAAACTCCACGGTGAAGTGTCGCGGCATATGTGGCAGCGAATCTGGCCTGAGGTACCGCCGCAGGAAATTCCTATCACTCACATTACCAATGGTGTCCACACCCAATCGTGGATTTCGGAAGGGTCTGCCCGGTTGTACCAGGAATACCTAGGTGCCAACTGGCTTGAACGCCCGGCTGACCACAGCGTGTGGATACGAACCGACAAAATTCCCGATTCTGAACTCTGGCGCGTGCATGAGCGGCGCAAAGAACGCCTCATCGGTTTCGTTCGTCAGCGCTTCGGGGACCAAATGAGACGCAGCGGTGCCGTGGCGGTGGAAATCGGGCGAATTGACGAATTGCTCAATCCTCGAATACTCTTGATTGGCTTCGCTCGGCGGTTCGCGACCTACAAACGTGCCACGCTTCTGCTTCGTAACATTGACCGACTGCTGAAATTATTGCGCGATACCGAACGCCCGGTGAATTTTCTTTTTGCGGGCAAGGCCCATCCGCGCGATGATGGCGGCAAGCACTTTATTCAGGATATTTATCGTTTTTCGCAGCGTGAAGATGTGCGCGGACGCATCTTCTTCCTTGAAGATTATAATATTGATATCGCCCGCCACATGACTCAGGGTGTCGATGTGTGGATGAACACGCCGCGCCGACCCATGGAAGCTTCCGGTACCAGCGGTATGAAAGCGGCAATTAACGGCGTGCTCAATTTGAGCATTCTCGATGGCTGGTGGTGCGAGGCCTACGACGGTGAAAACGGCTGGGCTATCGGCAGTGGTGAAGATTACGGTAACGATGACTATCAGGATGACATTGAATCGCGGCGTCTCTTTGATATCATCGAAAAGTCGGTCGTACCGCTCTACTACGATCGCAGCCTTGACGGCCTGCCTCGCGGTTGGATCAAACGGATGAAAAACTCCATCCGCACCATTTGCCCGGTCTTTAATACCAACCGCATGGTGCAGGAATACACGGATAAATTCTATACCCCTGCCGATGCGGCCTTCTGGCAGCTTGGCCAAGGGCACGGGGCCGGTGCTTCGGCATTGGCGGATTGGCGTCGGAAGATGCGCGACAATTGGAGCGGTGTGCAAGTTCGTGACATTCAGGCGCACATCGATGGTGTGGTTAAGGCCGGTGAAAGCGTCAAGGTGTACGCAACTGCTGTTTTGGGTGATATCCCGCCGGACCATGTTCGCGTTGAACTTTACTACGGGCCTATCGGCGCTTCCGGCACCATCCAAAAAGCCAGCGTGCAGGGAATGGCAATGGGAGCCGCCATTGAGAACGGCGTTTATCAGTACGTCGGTGCAATCCGTGCAGCGGATTGCGGGCAACAGGGCTATGCGGTGCGTATTGTGCCTGAAAACCCCAATATTGACCTGCGTTTAGAGCCGCAGCTTATTCGTTGGGGCTAAGAGTCTGTCCAAGTAATAACAGAGCTGCGATGTGCAGCAAACACCTCGTCTGCGGCGTTCTCGGGCCTCGACGACTCATCTTCACCAGGAGTCTGTCCAAGTAAGGGACCGTCGATGGACTGCGAGCATGCCCAATATGCAGCGAATGTGTGTGGCGATAGTGCCCATAATTTTTGATTTCATATTGGAGGACTAAACCTGATGCCCCGAGTGTGTGTGGTTGTGGTGGCGGGATTTGATCTCAAAATGCAGGCGCAGATTGGGCCGCGGCTTAGATCGCTGGCATATCAAGCATCGCTCGAACCTGTTTTTCCGTCGGTTACCTCAACTTTTCAGGCCAGTTTGACAACGGGTCGTTCCGTTGCGGACCACGGCATCATCTGCAACGGACTCTATACCCGGCGCGAACCGAATGTGCACCACCTGCTGGATCAGGATAGTTATCCGGAGTTCAGGCGCGAAGTAAGTTTTTGGGAGCAGTCGAGCCAGCTTGTCAATGTACCCAGGTTTTGGTCGACGTGGGGTATTAAAACCTCAATGCTTTTTTTTCAGCAATCCATTGGCGACACCGCCGACATCGTGCTGACGCCCAAGCCCACCCATACACCTGATGGCCGAACCGTCAGTTCGTGCTGGGCCAGGCCTGACGCTCTGTACCAGACCCTGGTCGGTGATATCGGCCCGTTTCCATTGCATCATTACTGGGGGCCGATAGCAGGGCTGCCCGCGTCGCAGTGGATCGGCAATGCTGCTGCCCGCATCTGGGAACTTGAAAGGCCTGACCTGCAGTTCGTCTATATACCGCATCTGGATTACAACTTGCAGCGGCTTGGGCCCGGTGCTCCATCCATAGGCCAGGACGTTCGCCAACTCGATGCCATTCTTGAACCTCTCATCAGCACGGTGTGGAAAAGCGAAGGCAAAATGCTGGTCATCGGAGATTACGGTTTGTGCGATGTACAAGCCGCGGCAGCTCCCAATTTGGCGCTTCGTCGGGCCGGTTTATTAAAAACCATCCGCGACGGTGACGGAAAATTGCTTGTCGATCATGCCACCAGCCAGGCTTTCGTCATGGTGGATCATCAGGTGGGATTTCTCTACGCTGCTCCATCTGCATTGGAATCCGCCATCAGCGTATTGCGCTCCCTGACGGGCGTGAATCAGATTGTTGAGAAAGGCGGTCTTGCCGCACTTGGTGTGGATACGCCGCGGGCTGGCGATGCGGTTCTTCTTTCTGAACCGGATCAATGGTTTATGCACGATTGGTGGGAAAGTGATGACGAAAAGCCGGCGTGGCAATTTTCTGTCGATATTCACCGCAAGCCCGGCTACGATCCACGGGAGCTTTTCTTCGCGGGCGGCAAACCCGGAAAAGCGATCGCGCAGGATTCTCTGCAAGTGCGAGGATCGCACGGCTTGGCTGGTGCTCACCCGGCCCAATCGCCGGCGGTTTGTTCCGACATCTATCTATATCCTCGACGATACCGCGTAGCCGATCTGCCGGGCGTTATTCGCAGCGCGTTAGCCGTCAAATAGGTTCCGATGCCATGCTGAGCCGTCGGAAGAAATTTTCGAAAGCCTAGTTCAGCCGTGTCAAACCTGGAGGGCCTTGGGCCTGTTGATGTATTGACTCTCTCCAGCGGCCATTTATACTGCACCGTTCGGTTTGGCCCGGTGGATTGTGCTACCGGTTATGGCGGCTTTGCGTCCAGTCGCCAGCGCTTAAGTACTTTTTTTGTATTGGGATGCAGCGGAGGTTTTTCTGTGGCTGACAAGCTGGTCTATTTTTTCGGTAATGGTAAAGCGGAAGGAACTGCCAAGGATAAGGTTTTGCTTGGTGGCAAGGGGGCAAATCTCGCCGAAATGACCAATATTGGTCTGCCCGTCCCTCCCGGTTTTACCATCACCACCGAGTGCTGCGCGGCGTATTACAAAAGCGGCCAGAAGTTCCCCGCCGGTCTTGAAGCTCAAATTGATGATAACATTGCCAAGCTTGAGAAAGCACTTGGCAAAAAGCTCGGTGATGCAGCTAATCCTTTGCTGGTCTCCTGCCGCAGCGGTGCAGCCGTGTCCATGCCGGGAATGATGGACACCGTCCTGAACATCGGCCTGACCGCCCATATGATCGAACCACTTGCAGAATCCAGCGGTAACGCGCGCTTCGTCTGGGACGCATGGCGGCGTTTAATTAATATGTTCGGCGACACTGTCATGGGCGTAGCGCATGAACATTTTGAACACGAAATGGACGCCGTTAAAAAGAGCCGCAAAATTCGGCTTGACACCGATCTCACGGTTGCCGATCTCAAGGAAGTCTGTCAACGCTACCTGAAGGTTTATGAAAAGCACACCAGACAAAAATTTCCCACCGATCCACGCGAACAGATTCTCAAGTCCGTGCTGGCGGTATTTCAGTCCTGGAACAGCCCCCGCGCCATCAAATACCGGGCTATTAATGAAATATCCGGACTGGCCGGAACGGCCGTCAATGTGCAGGCCATGGTCTTTGGCAACATGGGTGATGACTGTGCCACGGGAGTATGTTTTACACGCGATCCGTCCACCGGCGAAAATGTGTTCTACGGCGAATTTCTCATCAACGCCCAGGGAGAAGATGTGGTGGCCGGTATCCGTACTCCTCAGGAAATTGTCCGCATGGGCAACTACCTGCCGGATGCCTACGCCGAACTTCTCCGCGTTAAGGATATTCTTGAAAAGCATTTCAAAGATGTGCAGGACATGGAATTTACCGTCGAGCACAACAAGTTTTACATGCTCCAGACACGTAATGGCAAGCGCACCGGACCAGCGGCCGTCCGCATCGCTGTTGAAATGGTGAAAGAAAAGCTCATTGATCAAAAGACCGCCATTCTCCGCGTTGATCCGATGAGTCTCGACCAGTTGCTTCATCCTTCTTTCGACCCCAAAGCCAAAAAAGATCAATTCGCCAAGGGCCTGCCCGCATCGCCCGGAGCGGCGGTAGGTAAGCCGGCGTTTACCGCAGAAGAGGCCGAACAACGCCATGCCCAGGGCGAAAAAGTCGTCCTGGTGCGTAAAGAAACATCGCCGGAGGACATCGGCGGCATGCAGACCGCCACTGGCATCCTTACCAGTACGGGTGGTATGACATCGCACGCGGCGGTCGTCGCCCGTGGTATGGGTAAGCCGTGCGTGGCGGGCTGCGGGGAGTTGCACATCGATGCCAAAGCCGGCGTGCTGTCGGTTAAAACAGCCGGCGGCAAGACGCGTAAATTCACCCGCAAAGACACCATCTCCATTGATGGCTCGACTGGTCAGGTCTACGCTGGTGAGGTGCCAACCGTAAAACCGGGTGTGTCTGGTGATTTTGGCACATTAATGAAATGGGCCGACGCCACCCGCAAGCTGCTGGTACGCACCAATGCAGATACGCCGCTGGATGCGAAAGTGGCACGTGAATTTGGCGCTCAGGGCATTGGGCTCTGCCGCACTGAGCATATGTTCTTTGAAGGCGACCGAATCATTGCCGTGCGTGAAATGATTCTTTCTGATAATGAAGCCGATCGGCGTAAGGCCCTTAAAAAAATTCTGCCTTACCAGAAAAAAGATTTTGTTGGGATCTTTAAAGCGATGGATGGCTTACCCGTCACCATCCGCCTGCTTGATCCGCCATTGCACGAATTCCTTCCTCATGAGGAAAAAAATCAGCGTGAAATGGCACAGCAATTAAAGGTACCCCTCGATAAAGTTAAGCGTCGTGTGAGTGAACTCCACGAGGCCAATCCGATGCTTGGATTCCGTGGCTGCCGTCTGGCCGTCATTTACCCTGAAATTCAGGAAATGCAGGTTCGGGCGATTTTCCAGGCTGCAGTTGAGGTGGCGAAAAAGGGCATCAAAGTTCTGCCGGAAATTATGATTCCAATTGTCAGTACGGTTAAAGAGCTTGAATTTCTCCTGCCTAAAGTGCACGCCGTCGCTGAGGAAACGTTTGCCAAGGCCGGGAAAAAGGTCAATTACAAGGTGGGCACCATGATTGAACTGCCCCGTGCCGCCATGACGGCTGATCAAATCGCGACGCAGGCTGAATTTTTCAGCTTTGGCACGAACGACTTGACGCAAATGACTTTCGGATTCTCACGCGATGATGTTGGAACATTCGTGCCGAAGTACGTTGAGATGGAGATACTTCCGCGCGATCCGTTCAACGCTCTCGATCAGGACGGTGTTGGTCAGCTTATCAAGATTGCGATTGAGAAAGGCCGTGGAACTAGGCCTGATCTGAAAGTTGGTATCTGTGGTGAGCATGGTGGCGATCCGTCCAGTGTGGAGTTTTGCCACCGCGTCGGTCTCAATTACGTGAGTTGCTCGCCTTATCGGGTGCCCATTGCCCGGTTGGCTGCCGCCCAAGCCGCCGTCAAAGAGGCGACCGGTGCGAGTTATTCCACCAAGTAAATGTTGCCATCGATTCAAAGTAAAATTGCCCGACGCCCGCGTTTTTTACGCGGGCGTCTTTTATTTTTGCCCGCGTCTGGGCGTAAACCTTAACCCGCTGACGGCGGCTGTTATTCCGGCCGCTGGGCCCGAGAACGCGTTTCCGGTGCATCGCAGCCTTGCTATTACCTGGACAGACTCCTATCGTGGGGCGCTCTTCTGCCGTTGGCTACCGATGACGCCGGTGTGGAGGTGCGTATAAGGCTGGCTGCTGGTGCAATCGCGTCAGACGAAAGGGGGTAAACCAGTGAAATCAATCCGAATCAAGCGGGTATATCTGCCTTATTCACCGGACGATGGTCAACGCATATTGGTTGAGCGCCTCTGGCCCCGTGGAATGACCAAGGCCAAAGCGCATGTAGACGTGTGGCTCAAAGATGTGGCACCGAGCGCGGAACTGCGGAAATGGTTTGGCCATAATGTCGTCAAATGGGGGGAGTTCAAAAAGCGCTATTGGAATGAATTAAAGCAAAACGCGCCCGCGCTCGAATCCCTGCGCCATTCCATGGCTGACGGGCCCGTCACGCTGGTGTATGCCGCACACGACGAGCAACACAACAGTGCGGCTGCGCTGAAAGAATTTCTGGAAGAACCATCCTGAGTCTGCCCACCCCGGTGGAGTGACCACGGAGATAAACCTTGTGGCCCGTTGGTGCCCAATGATTGCGTCATTTCGCCCCTATCGTCGAGTAAGCACTCTGCTGCAATAACGCCGCTGGATATTAGGTTGCCGCTGAATAATGTCGCGTTCGTGAGTATACTTTCGTAAAGTGGCTTTCGCAGTATTCGCTCCGGGGGCGTCGGCCATCAAATAAATAAGGATTCCGGCGGCGAGGCGAATTGATGCACACGGTGTTTGAAATAATCGCACGAAAAATTCGCCAGTTGCACACCAAACAAGTCCCGTCAACCGCATGGGTCATGTGGTGCCTCGTCGCAGCATTTTTTGTCGTGATAGGGCTGCTGCCGAGCCCGGTAGTGGCACGTGTTGAACCGCTGCGTGCGGTTCATATTACTGCGAAAATGCACCTTCAGCCCGGCCCGATGATTCCTGCCCGTGTCCCTTCTATCATCGTGCACACGCATGCAGGTGGTGGTACCGGCCATTCTACGTTCCGCGGAATCTCGGTTAGTGTCTCGTTTTCCGCCAGAGATGATATGCGCAAGGCTCGCCGCTTGATTCATAGCGGTCACCCGACAAAGGCTCTGAATATTTATCAGCGGGTACTTTCCAAATACGGCGATCATTTAATCCGCGTGGGGCATAGTCGATATATTTCCATTCGTGCGTATGTGTGGCGGACACTTTACCATTCGTCGGTTATCAAAAATGGCCTATATGATGAAATTTACGGTCTCGAAGCGCACAAGGTGATAGCTGCTGCCCAAGCCACGGGCGACGCCGATGCGGTTATTTCGGCGTGTAATCGGTATCTTCTGTCATCCGTTGCCGTTAAAGCGTTGATGCAACTCTCGGACCGCTTTTTTGAGGCGGGGCATTTTTCTCAGGCATTGGATATTGACTGGCGCCTGCTGCCGAATCCGACTGCACGAAAGCGCAGGGCCGCGTTGTTGTTTCGGTCGGCCGTGGCAGCCGCAGCGGCGGGTCGCCCACAGTTGGCAGCGCGATACGCGAAAGATCTGCAGCAGCAATATGCGACCGCATCGGGAGTGGTTTCGGGCCGGCAGCAAAGTCTTGCCAAAGCCCTGGCGGAAATATTAAAACAGCCTGTCATACGGATACACGCGCGTACCGTATATGCCGCTGATATTCCATCGCAGGCAGGGGCGATGCGGTCATTTGGATCGGCACCCAATACCGTGTTGTGGAATCGTACGGTGAAAGGTCTCGTATTCCGCATGCCGTCCAACGCAGTCGCATCGCAGATGATGGTGAATTCCATATCCATGGCAATGGGTACGTTTGGCCTGAATGCAGGACACCTTCTGAGTGCACAACAGGCGATGCAACTTATGTACATATTTCCCCATATTAGCCATGGGGTACTGTACATCGACACACTCGGCACGATTCAGGCCCTGAATGTCAACTCGGGATACACGCGCTGGGCGTACCCGCAGGTTGCCGAGGTGTCCAACACCGAGTCCATCGCCAATCTGGTTTTTCTCGCACAGGGTGCCGATCAGATTTACTGCTCCGTGCGGCACGGCCGCGTTTTTGGTCTGATGACCAGACATCCGCCATCCAGGCAGATTGGTAGCCCATTTCCCGTTAATCCCATGTTTGCCTACATGAACGCTTTGCCGAAATATGACGTTGTCTGTCTCAATGCTGCAGATGGCGAATTACTATGGCGGCAGTCTTCCCGGAAGTTGGATGGCGTGGCGGTAAGCTCGCCGCTGGTGACCACTCATGGAGTGTTTATCCTGATGGCGGATCGTCATGGTTCCGCCCAGCAGGCACGCCTTTCGCTGGTCAAACTCAATGAACGCACCGGCGCCGTGGAATGGAATCGTTACCTGTGTACCATTTCCGGTCAGGCATTTCAAAATCCCAATCTCAATGTCGTACCGACCGCCGGTCATAGCCGAATTTACATCGCCACCAATGCCGGGGCCGACATGGCCGTGAGTCAACGCGGCGGGCGTATATGCTGGCTGAATCTGACGATTGATCCAACGCCAGTATCGAATAATCCGTTTGGCTATGGTTCACCAAGTTTGCGAGTGCTCCCCTGGAGGCTCAACCCGCCGATTCTGACGCACCGGCGTCTGATTACCGCCGTATCCGGGGCGCACCACCTATGGCGCATCAATGTATATCGCCGGCGCAGCGGCCGACGGCTATTGACGTTCGCACCCCCAGGCCAGTATGGTTCCGATATCCTCGTGGCTGTCGTAAATAATAAAATTATACTTACTGGCTCCAGCACCACTGCGTGGAGCGAGACCACGGGAAAAATGCTCTGGAAAAGCTCCGTCGGCGGGCTGCGTATGGTGGCGCGGCCAACCGTCACAGACCGGGAATTGTATCTGCCTACGCGCCACTATCTTTTCGGTGAGAGCACTCGAACCGGACGTTTGCTGCTCCGACGACCTTGGCCCACGGATCAGACCGGTCAGGCTGGTGAGCCTGGGAATCTGCTCGCTGGCCTTAATGGAGTCATTGCGGTCAATGATTCAACGATTTACTCATACGCCCGCTGGAAGGATGCACTGGCATACCTCAACGCCCGCATCAAGCAGGCTCCCGGTAACCCGCATAATTATCTGACTCTGGCAGAAGCGGCATATGCATCTGGCCATTTGTCCCGCTGCAGAAAATCACTTAAGCAGTCTTTGGCGGTTGCCAAAAAATCAAAATCAAATGCATCAACGTTTACCACCCTGTTTGGTGCTGCGATGAACTTCGCCAATCGCTCCGCGGCTGGCAGACCGAAAGGCAAACCCGGTTATGTAGCTTTTTTCTATTCCGTTGCGGCTGCTTCCGCCTCCACGCCTCACCAGGAGGCCGCTTGGCGGTTTGCCCAATCGAAATATCTGCTGCATCAGCATCACCCCCGGCATGCTCTGGCGTTGTGCCAGCAGATACTGTTGAACCGCACGTTGCGAAATACCCCATTAACAATCGATGGCAACGCGTTGCCTGCCAAAGCCGTTCTACCTGCTTATGTGCAGTTGCGCATCATTGACCCTTACGGGGCCGCGTTGTATCAGCCATGGGCTCATCAGGCCAACGCTCGCATTGCGTCGGCGGCAGATTCTGCGGCGCAACTCGCGGATGTCGCCTATGGATATCCCAACAGTTCGGCAGCGCCCATTGCCGCCAGGGCATTGCTGCATTTGCTGGTCAACCAGCAGCACTGGACGGTTGCGTATCGCACGGCCCTGCTGGCATTGGCTGGTGTACCCCACACCGTGCCGCCCCAAGATGCAAAGTTGTGCCTCGCCGATGCACTGCTGCATATGCGGTATAGCCGCCAGGCGTATGTCGTCGCGCGTAATACCCTCCAAGATGCGCACCTGACGCCTCCGCAAAGATCTGAACTATCCGCCATTGCAGCCTCCGCCCTGAAGCATTTAGCGCGGGCGGTACCCGAATTGACGTTCACCGCCCAATCTTCCTACAGCATCTCGCCGCCTGTGCGCGGCCGGTTGCTTGTTCCTGCTCAACTGCAACCGCGGAGGAGGTCCCATGAGAGTGTTCTCATAGCTACACATCACGCAGCCGTACTCCGCCAGATGCTGCCGGATGGTAGGCTCGCGCCTTGGCAAGTGCATCTCGGCGCAGGCCACGGACGTATCGCATTGTTGGGATCGCACGCCAGTCAAAGCATTTTGATTACACCGAGGTATGTTCTGGCGGTCAATACCCAACTGGGTACCACAATCTGGCGCAGCAGCTTCACCAAGTTATCTCGCAGGACGCAGCATCTCTCGCGGCATGGTTCTTTCGTTGAGCATCATGTCATCGAACCCTTTGTAGCCCAAAACGGCAATAACCGGGTGTACATCAATGGCATGTTGCAAAACGCCCCCGCCATAGGCAGTGCCGGGCCGTTATTATCGTTGATGACCCGCATTGAACGCTTCACCGGCCCTGTAAAATTCACTTTCATACGGTGGACGCGGTGCGGGCTGCTGGTGGATATTAATCACCGCATCATGCTCGCCGATCCGCGTACCGGAAAGTGGATGTGGCAGCGCCCGTTGGCCATCACCAACACCGGCAGGGTCACCAGTGCGCGGTGTGTGGGCGGATCAATTATTCTTGCCTTGGGTCGGCACTTTCATAGCCTTCTAGCCGTCAACGCCATCACCGGCCATGTGCAGGCGCGGCAATTGCTGACCTCTGCCGCTGGATACCAGCAGATGCTCACCGGGCCGGATGCGACCATCTTCCTTGTCGGCCATCGTCGAACATCGGCGTATCGCGTGCTCCACCATAGGATAAATAGGCTATGGAGCCGCAAGACCAGCAACGCGCTGCCCCGGCTATCTGCGCTCATGTTTGTCGGTGTAGCGCAATTCCAGCGTGATGGGGTGATCTGCCTGAACGCAGCCACCGGTGCCACACGCTGGCAAATAGCCATGCTTCCGGGTGCCATCAGCGGCATCGCCGGTAAAGACATGGATTTGCAGACCTTTGACGACACCCTTATTGCCCGAACGCCAACTGACCTGACCGCCTATTCAGCGGAGAGTGGTCATATCCGATGGAGGGCAGATATGATGACGCGCGAAACTCCACCGCTGGTCCGCATGCAATTGGCCGATCCTGATCTCGCACTGTTGGCGTGCGGGCCAACCAGGACTGCCAGCCGAAGTGAAAAACTTATTTTGATCAATCAGCGTGATCGCCTCGGGCGCCTTGATAATGGCGCTATTGCCTTGAGTAAACCGCTGGTCATTTCTGCCAATGACGGCAATGGCCCGGTGATTCAGGCATGGTACGTGCTGGATCACAGTGTAGTTTTTTCTCTCCATGGAAGGTTATTCGCGTATCATGCTGGTCCGTGATGTTATCCGCTTTGATGGCTTGATTGCCGGTGGATTTCGATTCTAATTGTGCAGGAAATGCCGAATTGAGCCACCGAGATAAGGATTGTTTTCATGAGCACAAATTCGACTTCATTGGATGACCGAACCTCAGTACGGTATTCTCCCACAATACGGCAGTTGCGAATCGTCGTTGCCATTATTGCGTCCTCTATCATCTTTTATGTAATCGGCACGCATGTCATCGTGATGCCGGATATGGGGGGTGCATGGACGATCGCGGTCGGGCCCTTGGATTCATGGCTAGGCCCGGCGGGCTTAGTTGCCGCCTTGCTTATCAGCATGGTCATTTCAGCCATTATCACTTGGCCCGATGGGCCGCATACCGGCTTGTTTTGCGCGGCCGTCGGCCTGTGCACGCTGGCCGTCCGCACCGGCACGATTAAATTTCTTCTTCTGACACATTACCGGGATATATCGGCCGCCTACCTGCCGCTGGTGGGGCAGGCCGCGTTTTATCTGGCCCTGATCATGTTGGGCGCTCTGGCAGCGCGGGTGATGCAGCCGTGGTTTACCACCAGCCGGCCCTGGCCGCTTAGTTTGGCGGTGCCATGGCCCCTGCATAGCCAAGCCGACGACACCGTGCCAGCCGGGTTTCCATCATCCACAGGCTGGCTGCTGGACAGCAATAAAAAACCCATATTTGCCTCAGCCTCTCTGGGGGTTGGGTTGCTGGCGCTGGCGATGATGGCGATCATCGCATTGATAATTGAATACATCACCATGCGGTCCCTGCAGCCGGGACAATTAATCTTTTCGTTGATCGTCTCATTCTACGTCGCTGGTTTTGCGACCGGGCTTACGTTTAAGAAAGCCCCTGATATTTTTTATCTCATGGCTCCGATGGTCACAGCCGCGATCAGTTATATAGTGGCGTCTCACGTGGCCGGGCCCTATCCGGGATACCCCGGCTTTCGTCCCGCCGAGGCCCTGCCCATTTACTATGCTTCAGCCGGGGTGGCCGGCGTGCTGATGGGTTACTATTCGGCCATGCGGGCCCTTCATCATGGGGCGGTTGACAGTGCACACGGAACTAAATCCAAAGCGGTTTGATGGAGCCAATCAGCGTTCATGGCCAAACGTGATCTATCCATCTCGCTGGCCGCCAAATGCCAGTTATTATTTGGCTTTGCTGTCATCATTATCATTACCGGCGCGCTCATGGTGCCTTGGCTGCGGATGGAACAGCTAGCGAACCGTCAGCCGGTGTATGAGGCTGAGGTGCTCACATCGCTGGCGCTGAGGCAAATCCATCATACTGTGCCAAGGCCTCATCCGGCATCCACATCTTCAATGCCGCCCCGGTCGCTGACGCAATCGGAGGCTTTCAAGCCGGCCGTCGTCATTCCACTTGTCCATCGGCACTCGGACGCGTATAAATCTCCCCCGGTTCTGGCCAGTGCCTTGGAGTATTTCCGGCATCATCCTCACCGCCGCCACTATGGTTTTGTGGGTCGAGGGGCCAATCACAAACCAGTTTACTATCAGGTAACCGGAATCTACGCTACCCAAAGCTGTCTTGAATGCCACCAGGCATGGCGGCATTTGTTCCCGCCGCGCAGCGTAAAGATACCTTCCGCGTCTATTCCCGCCGCTGCCATCCAACCACTTACCAAAGCCCTGGTCGCTGTTGTGCAGGCGAAAGTACCGATACAGCTTGATCAGGACCAGCTCCTGCTTAATCGTGTGGTCATTATCGTTTCCGGCTTGATTGGCGGGGCACTGGCTATCATTGTGTTTTACCTCATTACCACGCGGCTTATTCTTCAACCGGTCCGTGTCTTACGAAACACGGCTGAAAAAGTATCGCGGGGCGACCTGAGCATCCGTTCCGCCATATCTACCGGCGACGAATTTGAACAGCTTGCCGACACTTTTAATAACATGCTGGGAACTCTCCAGGCCTCGCAGACTCAACTCGAAGCAACCAATCGCAGTTTGGATACCCGCCTTGTTGAACTATCGCGCAGCAATGTCGATCTGAATCAGGCCAACAAGGTCAAGACCGATTTTCTCACCAACGTTACCCACGAACTGCGCACACCCCTCAATGCCATTCTGGGTTTTGCCGATCTGCTCCTGACCAGTGAATCGATATCGGCCGACTCCAAACTCAACCGCTATACTGAAAATATACAATCCAGCGCACGGCAACTGCTGGAACTGATCAATGATCTGCTGGACCTGGCCAAAATTGAGGCAGGCAAGATGGTTTTGCGCCCGCAGCGGTTGGTGGTCCCCGATATCTGTGAATCGCTCGTTAATTTCATGAAGCCGCTGTCCAGTAAAAAAAATCTGCACATGAGCCTCACCATTAATGGAAATATTCCCATGGTGACCACTGACGCAGCGCGGCTGCAACAGATTTTATTCAATTTCCTTTCCAACAGCATTAAATTCACGCCCTCCGATGGCTCGGTTCTTGTGACGATTGAAATGGCGGACGTAGAAGTCCTAGCCATTTCCGTGACCGATACCGGGCCGGGCATCGCGCCCGAGCAGCAGGAATCCATATTTGAAAAATTTCAACAAATTGATGCGTCGGTGACCAAACAGCACAGCGGCACCGGGCTTGGTCTGGCCATCAGTCGGGAATTGGCCACCATGATGGGGTGCAAGATTACCTTGGTCAGCGCTGTGGGGCATGGGGCCACCTTTACGCTGCTGGTTCCCGTTGAATTTCCAAGTCGTCCGCCGGCAACGTCAGCCGATCCTCTGCTGCCGCCGCCGCCTTCATCTTGATGCGGTGCTGGAACCAGATGTGCATCAGAAATGCGATGCTCATCAGCACGGCCGACAGCGAACCCAATGCCCACTGGCTGCGAAAATGATCCCACACCGCGCCTCCCAATACGGAACCTGCCGCACCTCCCATGAAATAACTCGCCATGAATATCGTATTGACCCGACTGTTGTATGAAGGAGGCAAAACGGAATATATGCGCGTTTGGTTCGATACCAACCCCGCTTGCACACCCAAATCCAGCAGGATCAGGCTGGCAATAAGACCGACCATACTCTCGCCAAAAATGACCAGTACAATGGATGACAACCCTACGATGAATATCGACACACCCAATGTGTACGCTGGGCCTTTTTTATCGGCCAGGCGGCCAACGATTGGCGCTGCCGCTGAACCGGTAATACCCACCAACCCCAAAATACCGGCCACCCATGGGCCGTCGTGGAAGGGCGGCCCCGCGAGCATAAACGCCAGCGTGCTCCAGAACACACTAAATACACAAAATAAAAACGCACCGGTTACACACGCTGCTTGAATAGTGGATTGACGCCGGAAAATACCCGGTAGCGATCGCAGTACCTGCCAATAATTTAGTTGAGTCGATCGGCCTGAATGCGGCAAATATTTTGCCACCGCTAAGGCTAGGAGAACCATGAGTACCGCAGCCGCAAAGAAGATGGCACGCCACCCCAGCCAGGTTCCCACAGCCCCTGAAAGTGCTCGGGACATCAATATGCCCGCGAATATGCCCGACATCACAATGCCGATCGTGCGCCCCCGTTTGTCTGGCGGGGCGATTTGTGCGGCAAAGGGTATCGACAACTGCGGAATAACGGTAAAAACGCCCAAAAGAAAGCTCAGAGCCGCTAAGATGAGGAGGTTGGGCGCCAAGCCCACGAGAACCAGCAAACCCGCGACAATGCCCAATTTAATCAAAATCAGCCAGCGGCGGTCAATCGTGTCGCCCAGCGGCACAAAAAGCACGATGCCCAGCCCAAACCCCAACTGCGTCAGCGACGGTATGGAGCTTGCCGTGGTGATCGACACACCAAAATTGTGGGCAATGAGCGCCAGCAACGGCTGATTGTAATAAACGTTCATCACCGTAAAACACGATATCACCGCCAACAGCAGAGTAATTCGGTCGCGTCGCTTGTCGTCTATCTCATGGGTCAGGGCCTCAGACAAAGTTTAGTTCCAAAAAACCTTCGCTACAGCTTGGCTGCCGATGCTCATACACGGGCAGGCTTAATTACGTATCATATTAGCTCGTTGCAAAAGGAACTTCTATATGCGGCGCCTTGCTCGCCGCCGACCGCTTTTTCTTAACCGAGCAAGGATTCGCCCATATATCAAACATCTTTCCGTTGGTGCCGTGGTACGCTTGCCGTCGTCCATGGCCACTGACTGAGATCACATCACGGTCGCCGGGGCGTTGACCACCTTGCGAATCTGGCTGGCCATCGACGCCACCGTATGTGCCTTCATCCTGTGAAATTCGCCAGATCAGCGCGGGGCCGTTTTACGCCCTCCGCATCATCCCTTATTGTAAATGGATGATGAAACCGGCGGCGGACAGCCAAGAGTTACTTTTTGACGCCCAACAGGTTGTGCGATCCGAAGCGGACGCCCTCCTGCAACTCGGTGCGCGGCTTGACGATGCGGTGCCGCAGGCTATCGAGTTAATTCTTACGCATACCGGCCCGGAGTTACCCGGTCTGCTGGTGGTAACTGGAATTGGAAAATCCGGTCTGGCGGGGCAGCGGATCAGTGCCAGTTTTGCCAGCACCGGAACGCCATCTCATTTTCTGCACCCCGTAGAAGCTTTGCACGGCGATTTGGGACGGGTGCGTCGTGGCGACGTGATGTTGATGCTTTCTTATGGCGGCGAGACCGAGGAGTTGCTCCGGCTTACAGATTCGGTCAAGCGGAGTGCCGTAGCGACCATTGCGATAACATCCAGCAGAAAAAGCTCTATCGGGCGCCTTACCGATATCACTATTGAACTCGGTATTGTTGACGAAGCGTGCCCGTTGCGGCTCGCACCCACCACCAGCATTGCCTGTATGAATGCGGTAGCCGATGCGCTGGTGCTGGGCGTCATGGCGCGGCGAAATTTTTCGGCGGCTGATTTTGCAGCCTTTCATCCTGCTGGTTCGCTGGGCCGTAAGTTGATGCGCGTATCGGAGGTGATGAGCTTCCGGGCTGGAGAAAATCTGGTAGTGGTGGATGACAGGCAGACGCTGCGGGAGGCGCTGGTGACAGAACATTCTGCGGGGCGCCGGGCAGGAGCTTTAATCATTGTTAATGCGCAGGGGCAATTAGCGGGCATTCTTACCGATGCCGATATTAGACGGCGTATCGCCGAGCAGGAAACCATCCTGAACGTGCCTGTGGGAACATTTATGACACGCAACCCCAAGTGTATTCAACCAGATCGCCTCGCCAGCGAGGCTTTGGAATTGATGAACCGACATCGGATCGATGAATTACCTGTGGTGGACCCATCGGCTCGGCCGGTCGGTATGATTGATGTGCAGGATTTGGTCAGTTCGCGAATCGTGGACTGATTTATTTAGTCAGATGGAAATGGAGTCAGATTTAATATGAATGAATTGGCACGACCAAGTTATGAACTCCTCACCCCCGAGGTGCAGTTGCTCATCCTTGATGTTGACGGTGTATTGACGGACGGCGGAATTATCCGTGACGATAGCGGGCAGCAGATCAAACGCTTTCACGTGCGCGACGGCTCGGGGATTGTCATCTGGCGGCGTTTGAACCGGCAAGTTGCCATCATTACCGGCAAGGAAAGTCTGGTGGTACAGCACCGGGCGGAGGAACTCGGCATCCAGTACGTATACCAAAATGTAGCCAATAAGCTGGAGATATTTGACGACCTGCTGCAACAGTTGGGTTTTGACGCCCAGCAGGTGGCCTATATCGGGGATGACCTGCCGGATTTACCCGTCATGCGCCGTTGCGGCGTGCCCATCGCCGTGGCCGACGCCGTTGAAGAAGTCAAAGCTGAAGCCCGTTACGTTACCCGCTTTGCCGGTGGGCATGGGGCCGTGCGCGATGCCATCGAGTGGTTATGTAAATCGATGAATTTGTGGGAACAAGCACTGACCCGCTACCGCTGATATGCATCGATCCGTGGGAATATATGGTTTTGGGATGATTGCGCCGCATGCTCGTTAGACGCTTGCTTATCTATATTGTCAGCCTCGCTTTGGTGGTGGGGGTGTTTCAATGGGTTAGAACGCGGTTTTTCGTTTCGCCCATGACATCGGGCGGCCGCCGTTTGAAACCCGTCGCGATTCCATCCGGGACCGGAGGTTCCAACCTGGTCATCGTGGATCGATCCAACACCGGGCAATTGCTGTATGTATTAAGGTTTCGCCGCGCCATCCCTAAAGGCCGCGGCCAATATCATCTCATCAGGCCGCGGATGAAGTTTTACAGCGGCAAGAATAACGCCGTGCTGGTGACCAGCGATTATGGTGATGTTTCCGTCGATCAACTCGGCGGCCCGCTTTCCAATCAAGTCTATCCGCGGAAAGGCCGTCTTTTTGGCCACGTAAAAATAACGCTTGGACCGGTGAAGAGTTTTGTAAAAGGTGCCGTTCATCGGCAAAAAGGGCAGTACCGCATCACACTGAGCCGACCCATTGATTTCAATTATCAGCAGGGCCTCCTCACCAGCCGCGGCCAAGTGCTCGTACGGGGGGATCGGCTGGTATTTTCCGGTCGCCGATTAACCTGTGAACTCAATATCGCCCAGAAAAAACTCGATTATTTACAAATTGCCCACGGCGATTATTTAACCATTAAGGATATCAATGCGGCCGCGGCCAATGGGTCGTCCGCCGTCAAGCCGCATGTCAGACCAAAACCATCCCCTAGTTTGCATGATACGCATGCTTCGCCAACCGCGCGGCCGGGCCAATCAGGCCATCAACCGCCACCCCCGGTACCATCTTTGCCCGCAACGCCGCGACCGCCGGTTATGGCAGCCAAACCACCTTGGGCAGGAACGGTCTACGGGCTGGTGTTTACCGAACAAGTTCGTGTGAACATCGGGGTTGAGCAACTCGCGGCTCATCGATTGCGACTCTATTTTTCATCGGCCCGCCGCCTTCGTGGAAATGCCGCAGACAATGCCAAGGCGTCATCAGTCCAAACGGCGGCCGCGGCTGTGCCAACGCAGCCGTCGCCACCAGCTTCGCATTCGTCCACCACACCGGCCTCCGCATCACCGCCTGGTAAGCGGACGGTCAAAGAGCAAAACTTAGTGGTGCACTGGAAGGGGCCTTTGGTACTGCGTCCTGTTCGATCACGTCGTGTGAATTTGCTCAATCCGCAGGATGTTATCCTCCAGGCGTTTGGCCGCAGCCATGCCCCGGTCGTCATGCATGACGGCGCAGCGCGTGTGGGCTACGCCAGCATGGTGCGTTATCACGTGGCCACCCGCCGTCTGCGGATGGACGCGACGGGACTGGCGCCGGCGAAATTTGTTGATGCCCAGTTGGGCACTGTGACGTGCCGGAAATTGCTCTACCGGGCTAATTCCGACCGCATTGTCCTGACAGGTCCGGGGCAGGCGATATATCGCGGGAAAAAGTCAATTAAAAATCAATGGAATGGTACGTGGCAGAAGCGCATGCAACTCACCATGGCGCGATCCACCGGGGGCAAGTCGCAAATTAAGTCACTTCGCCTTTCAGGCCAATCCACTTTTTATAATGCCCTGTTCAAGATAAGGGCACAGACGATGCACGCGCTATTTGCTGCCGCATCCAAGGGTAACACCGTGCTGCGCCAGTTTACGGCTCATGGGCATGTGCACCTGCAGTCTTCCGTCGGCCCACCGTCGGCTAAGTCTCGGCGCTATGATACGCTTGATGCCAATTCGCTTCTGCTATCGACGATCGTCAACCAGCAAACCCACACCCGTCAGCCTTCAAGCCTTTATGCCGCCGGTGCGGTCAATGTCGTCTTTTATCAAACAGGTAAGGCGCTAACGTCCGGGATGAATACGGGTGCCCAACCGTCGGCGTCGGCCGTGGGTGCTTCGCATCGATTATACCACCTGCGGGCTCAATACCTCCGCGCGGCCATTGAAAAGTCCTCTCATTCGACTTCCCCCGGTGCCAAGGCGTCGCCAACGCAGATTTTATCGAGCGGCCGATTCACCGTTGGCGGATTTCATGCCTGGCGGCATGTGTCGCTCACTATCTCAGGTGGGGCGCAGCGGATTCAAGCAACCTGCTCTGATCTGCGCGGTAACCGCGATACCAAACTCGCCACGCTGACAGGTAATTCTGCCGCCAAGACCCCCGCCCGCATCATGGAATCCGATAATTGGATATCCAGTGAGAAAATTCAACTCAATGGTGCCAGCCAAGACCTCAATATCCCCGGTGCTGGGCAGTTGTATCTCACCAGCGGTGGGCGGCGCCGCAAGCCGACACATTTGATGCTCAGTTGGAATGGGCGAATGTACTTTCGCAACCAACTGGGCGTAGCCACCTTTTTTTCGCACGTAGTCGCCAGGTTGGTGGGCCAACCGCGGCGCAAGAGCCGTCTGTCGGCACCGGTCTTGAGGGTCGTGCTGGCCGGACGGAAAAAGGGGCGATTGCATGTGAGCGAAATTTACGCCTTCACTACCGGCAAGGGGCAACACGTGCAGGCCGAGGATGCGAGTTACAATTCGGCCAAGCTTATCGATACCCGCCTGTATATTAAGTGTCACCGGCTGCGTTACAACGCCGAAAAACAACATCTTCTGGTGGCGGGCAAGGGCCGGCTCTCATTAGAAAATTATCGCCGAACGCCGGCGCCGACCGGTCGACACCAACCTGCTCGTCGCGGGCAGTCCGCATTTGCCTGGCAAAAAGCCCTTGATTATCGCGCGGCTACCGGCCGTCTGATGCTCTCCGGCGGCGTCAGGCTGGTGTATCGGCCCATGCAGCCATTTGTGCTTTCGCGCAGCATTGCGGGAGCCTATACCGGGCCGAATAAGGGTTTGATTCTGCTTGACGCGTCGAAGCTGATCGCTCAACTGCTGCGGGCCGGGAAAACACCTTCCGGTGGCGTAGCTTTGGGTATGGGCGGCCCGGCGAAGCTCAAGTCGGTGCACGCATACCATGCGGCTCTGGAGTTGTCAGGTGCCCGATTAACAGCCGATGCACTTGCGTTTGATGCGCAGCGGCAGATAGCCAAGGCGTACAGCGCTGCGGGTCGTGACGCGCGCATCACCACCCCCGATGGCAAAATCAATGCCGCCGCGCGTGAAATTATCTGGCGGCTGGGTAAATCGTCGCAGAGCGCCATCACCTTGATCCAGCCGCGTGCCAGTGGCTCCGTGCCATAGGAGCCTGTCCAAGTAATAGCAGAGCTGCGATGTGCCGGAAACGCTCAGCTGCAAGGCGTCGGGCCGACGGCGACTCTGGTGAGGATGAGTCCGAGAACGCCGCCGACGGGGTGTTTGCGGCTTACCCTTCGGGCAGCATGTCTTTCGTCCGGTACCGCGCTGGCGGGCATGGCCATCATGGCCCGGTCGATAAACCAAATGAGCCTTTGGCCAGTTGCCTGATGTAATAATTAAATAATAAATATGGCCGCCGCAATGACGGTTGTCCACAGCCCGTTTTTATCCCCTTCAGCCGTCTGCACGATGTTGCGTGCACGCACGGTATAACCGCTCATGCGGTAGATTTCTTTGCGCTCGTCGTAATTTTTAGCCGGGTCAAACTCAATGCCCAGATTGGTCGCCAGCATGGTAACGGCCGCATCATCCACTTCATCTCGCAGGCGTTCTTCGGTCAGGCCGTACCCTTCGTGATGGCTGATGTAACCGTACTGGTCCTTAATCGCCTTGGCCACCGCCACCCCAGCCCCGATGAGTCGGTTCGGCTCATTGGATGCAATCTCACTGATAACGCCATAGGCTACCTGGCCGGGACTTAAATAACTGATTCCCTCCCGCGCATTGATGAATTTACAGCGGGCCGGCACGATTCCCGATACCTTGACGAGATTGAATTTTTGAATGCCGGCGTTTCGATACGCCAACTCCAGCGATTGCGCCCGGAACCGATGTCGTCCGGAACCGCGCGTCAAAAAAAGCTTGCTGGGTATTTGAGGTAGATGCTCTGAAGCCATGCTATTTCCCGATGTCCATCTCGATCTTCCGCGATTTATAACCGCGACTCGGAAAAATTAAAATCGGTTTGGCCACGACGGCACGCCTTTCGCCCTGATGGCGAGCGCGCCATAGCAAAGCGAGTCTCCCCATATATGCAATCAATAAGGCGCGATCCATGGCTCTGGTCGTAGCCCGCCGATGGGTCAGGGACGTGGTTGTACCACAGCGCAAAGGCGAAAATCCGCCTCACTGGCACCCTTTGAGTTGCAGAGATTTGAAAAAGCCTTATTTTATTGGGCTGTTGAATGTCCGAGTTTGGATCCGTCCCCGGCGGCGGAACGCCGGACGAGCTCGGTCAACTGCGTCCGCCATGTATAAGGAGAAGCTTCATGGCCAAATCTCTCACCAAATCCCAGATCACTGCTAAACTCGCGGAAGCCGTGGGTAAGCAGCTCGACACGGAAATCAGCAAGAAGCTTGCTGATACCTTTCTCACCTGCCTCGCCGAATTGGCATACAAGGAAGCCAAAAATAAGTTCACGCTTCCGGGCCTCGGCAAGCTGGTTGTGAGCCATCGCAAGAAACGCATGGGTCGCAATCCGGCAACTGGCGAAACCATGGAAATTCCGGCCAAGCGAGTCGTGAAATTCCGGGTTGCCAAAGTCGCCAAGGAAAGCATCCTCGGTACCAAGTAACGATTCAGGACGCGGCTATTGCGCCCTGTTTCGGGTAACTGGCGGTATATGGCACCGTCAGAGAGGTAACCAGACTAAAACGCCCTTTCGCTCCTGCGGGACGAAAGGGCGTTTGGTTTGAATACCTGCCATATGGTCCTATGCATCACCGCTGGACGGGAGGGCAATGGTTGACCGCCTTTTGGGGCGCATCGGGATGATTCATGTCAAGCCACACTTTTTTAATAGCCTCGGGGTAGGCGAGAATCTCCTCAGCGAAAACCCTCGCGGCCAGGGTCTCCGGCGTGTCATCCGGATACACTGGACAGGCACGCTGCAGGATAATCGGGCCGTGATCGTATTGATTGTCGGCGAAATGCACCGTGCATCCACTGCGCGTCGCACCGGCTTTGATCACCGCCTGATGGACATGGAGTCCATGCATGCCGGGCCCGCCAAAATTGGGCAGCAGTGAGGGGTGGATGTTAAGGCTGCGGCCCATCCATTGTGGTGGAATCTGCCAGAAGCACAGGAACCCCGCCATGCAAACCAGGTCCACGCCGACCTCATTAATGCACACTCTCAGTGCCTCGGAATACGCCTCCACGCCTGAAAATGTCTTTCGAGGCAGTACCTCGCATCTCAGACCTGCAGCTCGGGCCCGCGCTATTCCGGGGGCGTCGGAACGGCTTGCAATGACCAGTTCAATGCGCGCCGGCAAATCACCGTGCTCAATCGCCTTGACGAGGTTCTGCATAGTTGATCCAGTGCCCGATATCAGCACCGCGAGTTTGGCTTTCGGACATGTCATAGCGATTGTGCTTCCTTTCGGTTGAGACGCCGTTTTAAGCGGAATGAAAGGCCCAGAAGAATGCTCAATCCCGCCACCTGCACCAGCAAGATCGTCAAGGCCTTGGGCCCCAACGCACCGGCTTCGCCGGCCATGGCCGCCAGCGCCGGGCCTATCACCGTTCCGACACCAATCACCGCCTCATGGATACCCGCATTATGGCCGGATCCGCGACTCAGGTGCATGGCGTAGTAAAGCGATCCGGAGTAGATCATCGCCAGTGCCAAGCCGAGGACGATCTGCAACAGAATCAATTCTGTCACGCCTTGTGCTACGATGATAAAGTAAGTGCTGATCATCAGGATGCTGAAAAAAGTCAATTTCCAGCGTATCCGGTATCGCCAGCCAACCCACAACCACGCCAGCACAAAACCGATGACACGCGCCAGCATGTAGATTGATCCGACCGCCGTGGCCACACCCGTATTAATAATTCCCAAATCCTTGGTCACCGCGGGCATCAGCGGGATCATCGCGTTGGCGCTCACGAATGCAAAGAGATTGGCCACCCACGCCATGACCAGCAGGGTGTTCGCTTTTAATGGTTCCAGCGGTATCGCTGCATCCTCTGCATGGTCCGCCGTGTGCTCTTTGTGAAGCATGGCCTGAGGTATGGTCCATAGTGCCGTGACTGCCAGAATGACAATCAAACAGCCACCGAGGGCGATGCACAAATTTATCCATCCCAGCAGCGCGCCGCACATGCCCGTCAGAAAAAAAGCAATAAATGAACTGCTGGACCAGGAGAGGTTGTACAGCATCATCCGCGTACCAAGGCGCAGCGTGCCGGGTGTCCGGCAGATCGCCGATTCAATGGCTGGCCATGCCGGTGTGGCCAGTAAATTCAAGAGTAATATGGCGGCCGCCATCAGATAAAAATTTTCGTACGCGACTGCGAATGCAGCGGTGATAAATACCAGCAGACATAACGCTGTAGATGCCAGCACCACGCGCTTGGCGCCCCAGCGATCCACCAATCGCCCTGAGAAATAGGCGGCTGCGGTGTAGACCAGTCCGCCACCGGCCGCCACCCATAACGTCCTTGACACCGGCACTTTCAATTGGTAAATGCACAGAAAGTAAATGGCATTGGATACCATTGAATAGCAAAACACGGCGGCAAAGTGGCATGCATACCATGGCAGCAGTGTGCGGGAATCATTAATATCTCTGCGACCGGATGACGGATCGTTTGACATCAAGGAAATATCCCTCGGCGCAGATAGCTATCCGCTATGTGGTCAAGCGCTGCACCAAAGGCGGCGGTGCTTAAATCGGTATCGTGCTGATGAGCTGCCAATCGCACCCGCCGCGCCGTCAGTACGATCGTGCGTTGCAATTCACTATCCACACGCTGCAGATCCCAGTGTACGCCCGTCTTATTTTGCACCCACTCCAGATAACTCACCGTGACTCCTCCCGCGTTGCACAAGATAGCGGGCAAAACGGCAATACCACGCTGCCGCAATATCTCCGCACCCGCCGGTGTGGTGGGACCATTTCCACCCTCCGCCAGCACCTTACAGTCCAACCACGACGCCTTCTGCTGGTCGATCATGCGTTCCAATGCCGCGGGTATAAATACATCGGTGGGTGTGCGATAGAATTCCTCGGGAGAAACAGCCCGCGTTCCTGCACTTTTAAACCCGGCGATCGAACCGATCTTAACGACATGCTGGTACAAGTCGGCCGTTGGCAATCCGTCCGGATTTCTCAATGCGGCCACATGGTCCATCACGGCGACCATCTTCCCGCCGGCAGCATTCAGAGCTTGTGCCGCAAACGCGCCAACATTGCCAAATCCCAAAAGGCTGAACCGGAGCTTCTCCATGCGCAAATTCAGCTCGGGCAGCAACTCGGAAAGGACATAGCATATACCTTGTCCGGTGGCCTTTTCGCGTCCTTCACTGCCGCCACAACCCACTGATTTACCCGTCACCACATGTACCATACCCTGATGAGCTCCATCGGTATGGGTGTTGATGTAGGTGTCCATCATCCAATCCATAATTTGAGCATTGGTACCGACATCCGGTGCGGGAATATCATGATCGGGACCGATATGGTTACCCAGTGCCGATGTGAATCGGCGGGTCAACCGCATCAATTCATTCGACGAAAGGTCGCGAGGATTAACTTTTACGCCACCCTTGGCACCGCCGAACGGGAGCCGCATTAACGCACACTTCATGGTCATCCATAACGCCAGGGCTTTTACATCATCCAGGCTTACTTCCGGGTGATAACGTATGCCGCCCTTGTAAGGACCAAGCGCATTATTGTGCTGTATGCGATATCCTTTGAATATCTCATAACTGCCATCATCCCGGCGCACCGGAAAGTGAACGATAAGTTCATTTTTTGGTTGGCTGAGGATCGCCCTTACATACTCGGGTGCCCCGACCACCTCGCATGCACGACTAACCGATCCCGCCGCCATGGCAAAAAGCGAATCAGGATCCGCCGCTGACAGCGGCTTGGCATTGGGCAATTCAATCGGAACCCGCTGAGTCGGAGTCACTCATTTCCTCCATCGCACAAAGCTCATCACTGTTAGTAACATCATAACCGCTGTCGTTCACGTCAACACCTCGGGTGCCGCCAGCATCCGGACTTCCGGTCCGATAGGGCTCCACCAGCGCAGGTTGCTGCGAATAAATATTGCCAATGTCGGTACGCCCATCGCTGCCGCAAGATGGGTTACGCCGCTGTCATTGCCGCAAAAAGCGATGGCCGACGCCAGACGTGCGGCCAGTTCAAACAGGTCGTGCGTAATGAGCACATCAAATTCTCCTTGCAATTCTAATAGCTCTTTTGCCGCCATGCGTTCGCTTTCCACCGGTCCTAAAATAAACTGTGGGTGAAAGCCCCTGCTTCGCAGCCGTCGTGCGACCGCCTTGAAATGGGTTAGCGGCCAGCATTTCTCCCGGCCACCGCTGCCCGGCTGAATCACCACCGTGCAGCCCGCGGGCTTCCAATTCGACCGCAGCCGACCCAACGCGGCCGGGGAATTCCATCCGTTGGAGATGCCCAGTTGTCGACACCATTGCATGACGACATGGTCTGGACTTTCATCCTGTGGCCGTGGGTCAAAATAGGAAATTCGTCCGGCGGTTGAATGGCATTGGGCAGCCGCAGCCCAGGAATCATTGCCACTGCTCACACCGCTGATAAGCCAGTCGCAAGCGGCCCATGGTGGCGATACGCCGGAATGATCGGTACCGAACCAACAATGATGATCATAGCGATTGATATCGATAGCCGTGTCTGCCCAACCCAGGGATGCAAATAATTTCCCAATTGCGTCTGTGGCAACCAGCGTAATGCTGCACCCCAAAGAGTACGTGCGCAATTGTTCCAGCACAGGGCGAAGCAGCAATGTATCCCCCAGTGCTCCTGCAAAAACTACGGTGATACGCGGTGCATGCTGACTGGTCGGTCCCGGGGGGCCTGAGCAGACGTCTTCTACGGGATAGGGATGCGACTGATTTTTTGAATCCATCCTCCACCCAATACCCGGTCCCCTTCATAGCATACAACCGCCTGGCCGGGTGTGATGGCCGCCGTTGGCTGGTCAAAACAGACAGATAAATGGCCATCGGCAGTCAGGTTTGAAACGGCCGGTGCGGGTTGCGAATTGTAACGTACTTTAGCCAAACATCGCCGTTGTTGCGGCACATCATCATCCAGCCAATTGACTTCGTTGGCTTGCAGATGTTGCGATAAAAGTTCTTCCGCCGGGCCTAAATGAACGCGATTGTTTTGGCTGTCGATGGCTGTGACGTAGATCGGATATCCAAACGCCACACCCACCCCCTTGCGCTGGCCCACTGTGAAACGCTGATGACCGGGATGTTCACCTACCACACTTCCATCTGGACCGACGAATTCACCCGGTTTGATGCTGCTGGGGCTCTTTTTTGTCAGAAGATCAAAGTAATTATTGTTCGGCACAAAACATATTTCCTGTGAATCTGGCTTGGCATGTACGGGCAAGCCTAATTCCTGTGCCATCTCGCGAACCCGGCTTTTTGGATAATCACCGATAGGCAAAAGCATACGGGCCAATTCCTCTGGCGGCACACCAAAGAGCACGTAGCTTTGATCTTTCGACAGATCGATCCCGCGCCGAATGGCCGGCTTGCCTGCAGGTGTCCGGCCCAGGCGGGCATAATGACCGGTCGCCACAAAGTCCGCTCCAATCGCCCGGGCATAGCGCGCCAACTTTCCAAATTTTAAATATTCATTGCAGCGTACGCACGGATTGGGCGTCCGGCCAGCATTGTATTCTTCTACAAAATAATCAATGACCCGCCCGAAATCTGAGCGGAAATTTAGCGCGTAAAAATCGATTCCCAGTAACCCCGCCACATAGCGAGCATCAGCCGCATCACCCGTGGAGCAGCACCCCTTGCGATGGCCCTTCGGCGTACTGGCGTCGCATGCAGAATCGTCGTCGTCCGCCTCTCCACCTAACCGCATAAACACGCCAATACACTCATACCCCTGCTGCTGCAAAAGAGCGGCGGCCACAGAACTGTCCACGCCCCCTGACATGGCGACAACCACTTTTTTACCATTACCGTTCGGTTCGCTGAACATGGAGTCATTATACCTCTGTTGGCCGTCATTTTGCCACTTAACCTGAAAGTGAATCCGGGATAGGAAACCATGATTTTTGGCTACTTCCTGCCATCTATTGGATGAAACACCGAAAAAACCGCTGGATTTTTGGGACAGGTTTCCAGTGCGTTCCGTTGTCCTCCGTCGAATACGACGACGGCATTCAAAACCGCAACTTATGGAAGTGGCGCGGTTAAGGAAGTCGATTCTCAGTCGCCGGTGAAACCGCGCTTGGTCATAGGCGTCGTCGGAAAGTTCGAAGAACTCAATTAGAAATCCGGTTTCTGCGTGGGTTAAAACCCGGCGGGATGGAAGCGTAATAGATTCAAACGACGTTTGTGGATCAAGCCAGTACGTGGGTCCCAGATGAGAGGCGTTGGCCGTCGCATCAGCGATTTGGGGCCAAGAGCATTTCCGGCACATCGCAGCTCTGCTATTACTTGGACAGGCTCCTGGGCGCCACGGGCTGGCCCGCCCGAACTCCAAAGCAAACTTCAAGCGAGGCAAGCATAACCACAGAGCAGATATCCGTCATAGATGCAGTGGCGGGATGGTGCCGCGGAAGCGTTCCATATGCCGGCCAAGTTAGAAGTGCGAATGGAAATTGCATATCAGTTCTCGGAGGTAAGACCGGGGAATAATAGGAATTGCAACCAAGCCCGTCGTGCTGCCTTTTTGGCCCAACGGGTTTCCTTGACTTGCGCCAGAATCAACACTAGAGTTACCCAAGGGCAGGGTATGACACACGGTGATGATTCAGGCTGCGAAAAGGAGTTCTACGATGCCAACCCATGCGGAAAACTATTATCAGCATAATGCCGAGGCCAGCCGTTCAGTAAAAGCCGAAATGGCCGATGCTGTCAAAGGGTTTGGGGCCCTGCATCAGGCCACGATGAAGGCCGGTACGCTGACCGAATTAGAGAAGGAATTAATCGCACTGGGCATTGGTCTGGCCATACGATGTGAAAATTGCATCAACGCCCACGTGCAAGCTTCCGTGGCCGCGGGTGCTACCCGCGAGCAGATACTTGAAGCCGCCGCCGTGGCACTCATGATGCAGGGCGGCCCAACCTACACTTATCTGCCGCGCGTAACCGAGGCGCTTGATGCCTTGAAAATTCCTGTGGCCCCATCAGCGTAGAAGCTCGCTGGTAACCCACCGCGATCGTCTGTGGGTGCACTGAATTGAGGAATCCTCCCATGGATAAGAAGGAAATCAGCGTTGGTGAATTTTATCAGCTCTACGCCGGCGGCGCGTTGCTGATTGACGTCCGTACTTCGGCAGAATTTGACAGCCAGCATGTACCCAACGCAACGTGTATCCCCCTCGATCAAATCAACCGCGAGACCATCACGCAGCACCAGAGGCACCCCGAAGAGCCGGTATATCTCATTTGCCGCAGCGGCAACCGGTCTGGCATGGCTGTCAGGAAATTATCAGACGCTGAATTTCAAAACGCCGTCTCCGTTTCCGGGGGGATGCTCGCTTGGCAGAATGCAGGGCATCCCATTGAAGCGGGTCCGCGTAAGGTAATAGCATTGGACCGGCAGGTGAGAATTGCGGCCGGGGCGCTGGCGGCGATTGGAACTCTGCTTGGCCTGCTCGTTAGTCAATGGTTTTTTATTATACCACTGGGTGTCGGCTGCGGGCTGGCGTTTTCAGGCATTACAGATACCTGCGCAATGGGTACGGTGCTGGCCAAGATGCCGTGGAATAAGGGCTCGGACCTCAATTGCCACTGTAAATAGAGATATGGGCAAGCGATCGAAAATAGCCGCCGCTCCCGTCGGCTTGTGCGGCTGTGCACCTGCGGTTGGCTTAGCATCTGGCATCCCGGACTCCCAGCTACGGGAAAGCTTCAATCTTAACCATTGAGTGCGAGGTCAGGTGTCGACTTACCTGCTCCACCACGGCCTCCAGTTCGCCAGCACTCAAGGGTGATACAGAAGGCTCGGCAGGTTCTCGCGCTACCGTGTATATCTGTATGCGATTGAGTTTTCCGCCCTTATCCAGAATGGTTGCCAGGCGCTGGCTGTACGCATCAATTTCTTCCGGCGGGGGGGATGCTCCATGGATTTTCATGAACAGCGACTGAATAACAACAGGCCGCTGAGCGGCACATGTGGCGATGTTACTGACAATACGATCCAGTGGAATCGAAGTACGATCAACAAGTTTATAATATGCGTCCGTCCCGGCGTCGAGTTTTGCCCAGATTTCTCCATGACACGCATCCAGAAAATTCAAAGCCGCCTTCACCAGCGGGCGGTGCAGAAGAGTTGCATTGGTGATGAGTACGATTTTGACATCCTCAAGTTGCCGATCATCCAGTGCTGCTTTCGCCAGCTTCAAACAGGCAGGAAATGCGGGAGAGCTTGTCGGTTCGCCATCCCCGGAAAATGCGATGTCGTTGAAACGACGTAATTCCGGGCTTACATCAGAAAACGGATGATGAGTAAATAATTCGCCTGTAACCACAGCGTCCAGCATCGCCGCGAGTTCGGCCGTAAGCGTCGTGGGGCTGATTGGCGATGGATCCCCGGGAGTTTTGCGGTTGACGCAGCAATAAATACAATCAAAGTTGCAAATCTTGTCCGGGTTCAGGTTGATGCCAATGCTCAAGCCACCACTGCGGCGTGAAATAACCGGATAGACATAACGATTGGATTGCCAATCGCGGGGATGCAAGGCAAATGCCGACCGGTTATTCGGCAGGCGTAGTAAATCAATGCGGGGAGTGGTCATCGGATCGTCCTATTCTCATACCGATTATAGTGCAGTTGACAGAGATAGTCCGGCTCTATTCTGCGCGGCTCCTAGACAAACCGGTATTTCATATTCGCTTATCCATGGTAGACTATGCAGGTCGCGTATGGCCAATTAACCGGCGTGGCAAAATGTTTCGCTGCCGCAGCAGCGGATTTTTTTGATAAAGGTTTTCTCCATGGAGGTTAATGAGTGATCATCACCGTAACAAGTCGACATCTCGAAGTTACCCCCGCAATTAAAAATCATGCAGAGGAAAAGGCCCGCAAACTGCTCAAATATTATGATTTGGTCAAGGAAATTGAAGTGGTTCTCGACGGCAGCAGCGGCAAAGGCGTGCGCGTTGAAATGATCGTCAGTGCCGAACACCGCAATATGTTCGTCGGCACGGTTGATGGTGAAGACCTGTATGCTTGCATTGATATGGCCTCGCACAAGCTGGAACGCCAGTTGACAGAGCACAAAGATAAATTCCGCAACCGCAAGCACCCTTCATAGGCCGGTTGACGGGCTTGATTTCGATACCGCGCAGGGATGACGTGTCGAAAACACACACGTGAATGACTTGGCATGGCTGCCAAATTGTTTGAGGACGAAAACGATGAAACTCACCGATTTTATTGTAAAAGAGGCGGTCATCGCCGAACTTAAGGGAAGCACACGCGACCAGGTGATTCGTGAGCTGATAGATGCCCTCTCGTCTGTAAAAGCGATTAACTCCGCCGATGCAGACACCATCGCCAAGGCCGTAATCGACCGGGAAAAACATGGCAGTACTGGTTTTGGCAAAGGAGTTGCCGTCCCGCATGTCAAGCATCCGGCCATCAAAAAACGTGTCGGCACCATTGGGCGCAGCAGCGTCGGTGTGGATTTTGCCGCGTTGGATCAGGCCCCGGTTTACAGTGTCGTGCTGCTCCTTTCTCCACCCGATAGTCCGGACGGGCACTTGCACGCCATGGAAAATATATTTCGACATTTGCAAATGGACACCTTTCGCCGATTTTTGCGCCAGGCAACCACCGAGAAGCAGATTGTGGATTTAGTTGATGAGGCAGACCAGAACAGCATTGGGCGTTAAGTACAGGGTAGCTATGGCCGATGGTTGGATGATGAAGTGGTGAGCAGCGATTAAATCATTGTCCCGACTTCAGCAGACCAGATTAGTCTGATAGGTTGTACATGGCAAACATAGAAAGAAAGATTGTTATCTGCAATAGGCTGGGCTTACACGCCCGTCCGGCAATGCAGTTTGTCGATATAGCCAATCAATACCGCAGCCACATTCGCGTTTGGAAGGGTGATCAATGCGTGGATGGAAAAAGCATCATGCACATGATGATGCTGGCCGCCACTGAAGGCACGGATTTGCGGGTAGAGGCTGATGGCGAAGATGCACAAAGAGCGGTCGACGCCTTGGAGCAACTCGTCAACAGCCGTTTTGGGGAAGAATAGAACCGTCAAAATCGGGCATTGTGCCGATATTTTGAGGCGTGCCACCCAATTCCATGCCATCCATCGCCCAAGATGGGCGGATCCAAAAAATTCGGGTATGTGCCGTTGCCTTTCAGCCGGTGCCACCACCCAAAGATGTCTGATACCCAGTGAACGTCAATCGGCTCATTTTCATCGGGCAGGTTTTTGCCTGTCATTGATGACCGCATTACTTGAGCCGAGCAATCAGGTGATCTCCTACCCGCAGTGCGTTGGCCATCGCCGTCAGTGACGGATTTACAGCGCCGATGCTCGGGAAGAAACTGGTATCCACAACGTAGAGATTATCCAGATCGTGGGCCTTGCAGAGAGGATCAAGCACGGAAGCTTTGGGATCCGTGCCAAAGCGACAGGTGCCAGCCTGATGTCCGACGCCCGCAATCGGAATGGTCTTGCCCAGATAAACATTATTGGGTATTAAGTGCGGGTGCATCTGTACATGCTCCAGAACACTCTGCAATTTCTCGCGCAGCCGTTTGAATGGTTCCTGATTGTTAAATTGATAGGTCAGTTGGATACTGCCGTCCGGGCGGACCGTAATGCGATTGTCGGGATCGGGCAAGTCTTCAGTAGTCAGCCAGAAATCCACAGCATGCAGAGCCATCTCCTCCAGCGTGAAGCCGGGGGCGAACTTGGGGGCATCGCTCTTGAACATCGGCCCCTGCGATTTGCCGATCATCTGGATATTGCCAAGGGGAAAATCAAAATCATCCGCCTTGAAATAAAAATCATTAATAGAAAGCGTCTTTTGAAATCGTGTGTGGTTCGGCTCTTTCGCCAGTGCTACGACCGCTGCTGAATTATGAAACATATAATGGCGTCCAACCATGTCGGAGCTGTTGGCTAATCCCCGCGGGTGTTTGTCGTTGGCTGATTCAAGCAGCAATTTGGCTGAATTGGCCGCACCAGCCGACACCACCACAATGTGGCCTGAAAAAGTCTGCGCCTGGCCATTGACTATGGCCTGAACCTGCGTCACGCTGCGGCCGGAAGGATCGGTAATCAGCTTTTTCACATGCGCCATGGTGATGAGGGTCATATTGTTGCGATCCATGATCGGACGAATACAAACGACCTCTGCGTCGGATTTGGCATGCACCAGACATGGAAATCCATCGCAACTGTCGCAGCGAATGCATTTGCTCAAATGCCGCTGCGACTCGTTGAGCATGATGCCCGTCGGGGCATGGAACGGATGGTAACCCATGCGGGTCAGTTCATCCGCCAGTTTTTGAATACGTGGTTCATGCGAAACGGGGGCGAAAGGATATGGTCCGCTGGCCGGAGGCTCGGTGGGGTCTTCACCGCGCTGCCCATGGACTTGATAAAGATTTTCCGCCTGCAGGTAATACGGCTCAAGTTCGTCATAGCCGATGGGCCACGCCGGTGAGACGCCGCCATGGTGCTTAATTTCGCCAAAATCCTGTTTGCGCAGTCGAAACAGCGCTGCACCGAACATCTTGGTGGCGCCGCCCACAAAATAGTGTGAACCGGGCTGAAATGCCTTGCCATTTTCGTCATACCATGCGTCTTTGGAAACGTAACGGTTTTCAACAAATACAGACGAGGCGTCCCAGTTCGCCTTTTCACGCGGCAGCCAGCCACCACGTTCCAATATCAAGATTTTCTTGCCGGCATTGGCCAGACGATGAGCCAGTGTGCCACCACCAGCGCCAGAACCAATAATAATGACGTCGAAATCAGTTTGTAAAATCACTGAGATGCCTCCATAAAAACAGGTTTGGTTAATACCTCCAATACCCCGCAACGACAATCACAGGGTAGCACATGATGCGAAAGACTCGAATGCGTATACCGCGGGCACAGCAGATGGCGCTCACGAATCACTAAGGCGTGAAGTTCAACTGCCGCCAGCATGCCGAGGACCGGCGCCGTAAAATAAATCCAGCATTGCGTCCATATGTCCGCTGGCAAGGCGGAGGCAACAGTTCTTGCCGGGTTCATGCTGAAGCCCGAGTACGGAGCCTCAAAGGTGACGAATAAAAATATCAATACGCCGGCAAACAGCCCGGTGAAGCGAGAAAGGGTTTGGCTGCGATTCACCAGCAGCACGGTCCCCATTAAAATGGCGGAAATAAGAAATTCTCCCAGCCACGCGGCACCCACCCCTTGCGGGCCAGGTACCGTGACAATCCACTTAATTTGATGCGACGCCAGTGCCGCTCCGAACACCAGCCGGGAAAACAGTACACCCAATACGCCGCCGATAAATTGGCCCACCATGTAGAAAATGGCGTCCCACACGGCAATTTTCTGCAGCCAGAGAAAGCTCAGGGTGAAGGCGGGGTTCATGTGGGCGCCTGATTTCTTACCAATGGGTGAATAAATAAGTCCCACCGCCGTCGCCCCCATTGCAACCCCAATCAAGGCCCGGCGAAAAAAATCCGAATGAATGGCTGCGTACCCCGGCGCATGAGGGTATTCCAATAATATGCTGAAGCCGCAGGCCGATATCATGAAGCCGGCCAGCAGAACCCCCTCGATAATGTACAGGGGCCAATGTTGTGCTAAAGCCTGTCGCGCGGAAAATTGCGGCAAATTTGTAGCAGTTTTAGGTTGCTCATCCATTGCCATCACCATACCGAGTGCTGTCGCCGCCCTTACGGCACGCTGAGCCGACGATTTCCGGCCGTGCTCAGAGTATAGTGGATTATCATCTCCGCGCAAGTCGGAAGGGGAGGTGGCGAAACGTGCAGTGTCAGATTATCTGCGTTTGTGTTAACATGCATAAACTCACGGGGCGTAGCTCAGCCTGGCTAGAGCGCCTGGTTTGGGACCAGGAAGTCGCAGGTTCAAATCCTGTCGCCCCGATTTTTTCGGCGAAGCCGAAAAAATAGAGCAGGTGACTTGAG
>DZDI01000222.1 GCA_022730455.1 Phycisphaera mikurensis
CTCTTACCAAGCGTGAAGGCCGGTTGCCCACCTCGGCATATGCTTTTGAATTTGATCCAATTGGCCTTCACTGCAACGCCGTTGAGCCTGACGCCTTGAATATAAGGCGTTAAGGTCGGTTGATCGCTCGTGGTAATAAGAAAACGCTTACCGGCGTACGGGGCGTGCAGGCGAATGCTGATTTTAGGGAATATCGGGCTGCAAAGCTCGTAGGCCGTGCTGGCTGGATTGATGGAATACAGCCCCATCATGCTCATAACCGCCCAAGACGACATTTCACCACAGTCATCGTTGCCGGGAATGCCGGTGGGAGAAACTGTGTAGTACCTTCGCAAAAGCTGCCGGACAACTGACTGCGTTTTCCACGGCTCGCCAGAAAAGTTGAATTCAAAGGGTGCCTCCAAATCCGGTTCGTTGTAGGGGTTATAACATCCCGGTGCCCCCGCCTCCGCTGGCAGTTTTCCAACCATCGTGTTCGATCCTCCATAAACAGACGTCGACTGAGTCATCTGTCCCCTGAAAAAAGTGCTCAGACGACGATTGAATCGTGCCCGCCCGACGGCATTTACCAACCACGACAGGTCGCACGGAGCGAACCACTGGTATTGGAACGCCGATCCCTCCACAAAGCCGTGGCCCTGTAGGAGTGAGAAGGGATGCCTCCAACCGCCGGTGGACAGTCGCGGCCGAAAGAACCGGTCTATCGGATCGAACACATTGCGATAATAAAGCGCCCGTTTGAATAGGATATTTGCATCAAGTGTTTTTCCCAGCGCCTTTGCCAAGTAGTAAAGCGATGCGTAGGCTATGCAGTCTTCCTGAATCTGCGACACAGAACCATAGGTTTCATAATTGTCCGGATCGTAGTGCAGTTTGTTGATCCAGTTGATGTTGCTTTCGCCAGCATAGGGATGTTGCTTGGTAACCAAACATTCTTTACCCAGCCCTGCCCAGGCAACACGCACATCCGCAGGTTTCGTAGGATCAGAGGATGGTGCGCGGGTTGCGTCTTTAAACATACCCCGCCAAGCGGCTTTGATATTGAAGCCGCGCAGGCCATCCAGGTACGCTGTACACATCACCGTGGTCAGTGGGCTGCCGCACATAACGTTGGTGTAACGGTTGATCTGCGGCCATCGTGGTACCCAACCACCCTGTTGGTAATCCAACGTAATTGACTGGCACATGTCCTCGACACGCCGTGGCGCGATTAGCGCCAGTAGAGGCATTTCGCTGCGGTAAATGTCCCACCCGGAATAATTGCAATAAAATGCGTGCCCTGCCGCAACCCTGTGTATCTTTCCGTCAAAACCCAGATACCGTCCGTCGATATCGCTGAATATATTGGGCATCAAAAGGCTGTGGTACAGTGCCGTGTAAAAGACCTTGCGCTGCAGGATGGTGCCGCCGGTAACGTGGATGGCACCCAGTGCACGGTTCCAAGCTGCGTTGGCCGCTTTACGGACACGTGTGAAACTTTTCTGGCCCACTTCCCGTTTCAGGTTATTTTCTGCGCCTGCCAAATTCACATACGAAATGCCGGTCTTCACTGTGACAGCCCGCGTACGGGCGGTTTTGGGCCAACTTACATAAGCGCCGACCCACTGGCCTGGCCCGGTCTGTTGAGCTGATCGTGATCGAGCGTGAATCTCGCCGACGCCATTGTTACCGATCCAAGTTCCACCAGCCGCGAACGGTTCGCTGAACTTCATCACAAAATAAACCTTGTAGATCTGCCAGTTGCCGCAGAAGCAGCGGCTCGTCACTTGGCCCGTTATCTCATGGTTGTTAACCATTTGAATCTTCGCCCCAACGGATTCGTTTAGGGTGTGGCTAATTGGTACCAACACGTTGGCTCGCTTGCCTGCCGGAAACACGAATCGAGCCAAACCGCAGCGGTCCGTTGATGTAAGTTTGGCATCAATGCCCCACCGCCTGAGAAGTACCTGATAATACCCCGGCGAAGCCGACTCCAGTTTGTGGGAATACGACGATTGAAAATTCTTTATCTGGGTGTGTATTACACCGGTCGTGGCGGTAAAGAATACGTCACCGGAATTCGGCGCACCAGCGCCACTCATGTGCGTCATGCTGAAGCCTTGGATATCCGGCTGGTAATAATGGTAACCCGCACCAGATGATTCTGTATCCGGACTGAGCTGCACCATGCCGAATGGCATTGACGCACCCGGAAAGCAATTGATGCTGCCGCCGGGGCCTGCGCCAGTCCCGATAAATGTATCCACATATTTTGCCGGATGCTCGCCGTGGCTCCTCGTCTTTGGCTCCACCTTGCCTTTGATATCCAATACAACGACACTGGCTACCGGGTCCGGTGCGGTGGCGGGTAAATACACCCGTTGTCCGCCGCTCCCCGTCGCCGCCTGCAAAGTGTTGTACGGCTTAGCCAACAAATAGGCCTTGGTAATCCGGTTGGACATAGGTACGACGAGTGTCCGATTTTTTGGCCAATGAGTTACTTCTAAAAATAATTGGCCCGGCTTCTGCGTGGCGTAGCCAAATGGCAGCGCCTTGGTAAATGGAGTGCGATGCGAGCCGTAGATAGCTTTTCCATTTACTTTTAGCCATTTACCTATGG
>DZDI01000223.1 GCA_022730455.1 Phycisphaera mikurensis
GGCGGTGCAAATGGTTTCTCTCACCGCAAAGAAACGCGAAGTTATATAAATAAGTTATGTCAAAATCTCTGTGCCTCTATTTCTCTGCGCGACACATAAACCAATATCATCATGCGATCGGCATGAAACCTTATGCCACACAGAGGGGTTTATTATCTCACACAGAGCCGCAGAGTTGGCTATAGATAAGGGGATGAAAAAAGAGCGGGGATGCCTCAATATGCGTTGGTTGGTCGGCGGGTGTTCCGCCGACCCAATGCATCACACATTTTTTTTGGAGGTCATCCCCATGGTGCGTAGCAAAACCTATCGTTCCGTAAATGTCCAGACGGTGAATTATGACACCCTGCTGGCGGGTAAAGACGGCCCGTCAGGCCCGTGAACGGTTAATGTTTACTATCTGCTGCACGCACGATTAACAGCGAACATCCAGCCACCTGCGCAACCGATGTCTGCGCCGCCCCCAGGAGGTTATGTCGAAGTTTCCAAAGCGGTGAAAGCCCCAGAATCATCAGATCAAAATCGCGCGATTTTTCTAAAACCACTTCCACCGGGCGATCGCTTTCAATAACCTGCATGCGAATCTGATTCCCTCCATCCACATTGGGGATATATTTTTCCACCATGGCGGCAACGCCCAACGGCTGCTGGCCATCATTGCGCTGCGGGCTTACGACGTGCAAGATGGTGATTTGCACGTTTTTGCTTCGACTGATGCGGTACGCAGCCAGTAACGCACCGGCGTCCTGTGCCTCGCCCAAATAGGGCACCAGTACGTGCTCAATGGGTCGAGAGGTTTTGGCCACTAAAATAGCGACATTCGACGCGGTGCGTTTCAGCACGTAATCCACCACGCCACCCAACGCAGACACATCCAATATGCCACGATGGGATCCAAGCAGCACCCAGTCGGCGTGGTGGTGCCGAGCCACCAGTGTGATATCTCTGGAAACGCGTACAGTCGGCAGTGCCAGGGTTTTGACGACCGTTTTGGTCTGCTGCGCTTCGTGCAGCGCAATATCCATGACGTCCTGATCTCTTATATCCTGCGTGGTGGCCGCCAGCGATGCACTTGGAGCGACAAGCTGCAGAAGCGTCAGCCGTCCCCCCGGCTGTTCGGCCAACAGTGCCACCGCCGCCCGTACCAACCCCGCGGCCGTCGATTTTTGGGCCAGGCAGACGAGGATGTGGGTATCCGGGCCGCTCGCCGGTTTACCGCCTTCGGCATCTGGCTCAGCACCGCGGCGGATGGCCGATCGCTTGGATGGCAGTTCCACCAGCGAGGTGATCACGCTTGATAGCAGAGTCACCGCCAGCAGTGCGAACACCGCCAGAGTCATGGTGCGATCGGAAATGGCGTGGAGTTCAAACGCCAGATTCAATACCACCAGTTCCACCACGCCGTGTGTATTGAGCAACAAACCAAGAATGGATGCGTCTTTCCAGCCCAGCGCCAGAATTTTGGCGGGTAAAAAACTGAAAAAGAATTTGACGGCAAACAATACGCCCACCAATTCAAGCCACAGTTTCCACGCGCCCGCGGAGTTAAGCTCGGCGATGTTGACATGCAACCCGACACTGGCAAAGAATATGGGCAGGAGTATTAAAAGCGTCACATCTTCCACACTGGCGGCAACCCGACTGACAAACTGCTCATCCGATGGGAAGATCAGCCCCATCATAAATGCACCAAAAATAGGGTTGATTCCCAACGAACTCGCCACCAGGCCCGAAATGAAAAGTGAAAAGATAGCTAGGGCGAGTAAATCGCGCGATACATATCCACGCACCTGAAAATGCGATTGGAACCGCCATAAAAATCGCCTGACAAAAAACATCATCACCCATACATAAGCCCCGGCCAACACCACCGTCTTGAGCCCAAGCAGGCCAGTCATCCATAGCGACGTATGGGCACCACCCAGCCGCGTCTTGGCGAGGTCGTAGGTGAGCGCCAGCACGCACCAGCCCGTAAGGTCGAGAACGGCAGCCGATGCCAGGGTGAAAGTTCCCAATGCTGATTTATGCATGGCTCGATCTCGAATGCGCTTGGCCAGAACAGGAAACGCACTTAGCCCCAGCGCCGTGGCAACCATCGCCACGAAGGCGATGTTCGATTGCACCTTGCCGACAATGGTGGGATGCTGCAGCAGGGCAATCGCGATGAAGATACCAGCCACAAATGGCCCGCCGACGCTGGTCAGGCCTGTAAGAATCACCGCCTTGCCTTTGCCATGCAGCTTGCGCAAATCCAGTTCCAGGCCGACGGTAAACATGAAGAACATCACGCCAAGTTCGGAAAGTAATTTCAGGAATGGCATGGAGTTCGGCGGGAAAAACCAGTGCAGCAACTGCCCATGGTCAATGAGTCCGAGCAGGCTTGGCCCGATCAGGATGCCGCCCAGCATCTCACCAATCACCTCAGACTGCCCCATCCATCGCAGAACGGCACCACACGACCGTGCGGCCAGCACGATGAGCGCGATCTGAATCATCAGATATTCAATGGGCATACGCCTGTCTCAGCCTCACAACGGGTGAATCTGCCTGCAAAAATGGTGCCGCGCGGCACCAACGCTGCGAC
>DZDI01000080.1 GCA_022730455.1 Phycisphaera mikurensis
AGTTGGGGCGCTTGCGGCCAATCAATCCTAATTTGTAGGCGTGACAAAGCACTAGCCTTGTACCGCCGTATCGCGCCAGCGATACCCTGACGCACCTTGATACAGAGTGATCATGATGCTCTCAGGCTGAACAAACCAACGCACAGGCAAACCGTAACCTATGCCAGTGGAGACCAGTGCGTAGCGCCGCTCGGCAGTCCCGGCGTCCACCGGGGCTAATTCAAAAATGCCCCGCAGGTATGAACGATCAACCACCGGTACAAACAATGGCCCAATCAGCGGCAAATCCACCTGTCCACCATGCGTGTGGCCGCACAACATCCAATCCCAACGATATTCCGCGAGCTGACCAATAGCGTCGGGATTGTGCTGCAGGCAGATCACGGGTGATGATGAGTTAATATCCGCGAACGCCTGCTTTGGGTCACTGCGACCCGTCCATAATTCATCCATGCCGACGAGGTAAATGGCGGCGCCGTTGCGGCACACGGCGGCGGATCTATTGCATAGAAGATGGATGCCGTGGGCGGCAAGTTTTTGGCGCAAGCGCCGATGGATGAGCCGATGCGATGACCGTTCGCCTACATGCCGCCAAGAATATTCATGATAATCGTGATTGCCGAAAACAGCCCAAACGCCCCCCGGAGCTTTAAGCAATGGCAATACCGCATCCAAAGCGGGCAGAGCCTGCGGCCGATAATCGATCAGGTCACCAGTGATGACGATGATATCCGGTTTATGTGCCACCGCCTGACGCAGCGAAGCTTGGAGGTAGGCCGTACGTGTCATACCTGCGTGCAAATCGGTTAGATGGAGAATCTTAAAACCATTGAATTCTGGTGGTAGATTAGGTAGCCGCGCTTCTAGGTGGCGCAGCCGCCAGCGAAACGGCGCGATAAACCGTGGCCATATCAGGAGGGTTAATCCGCAACGTCCGACGCATTTAACAACTGCGCCGATATTGGGATGGTGAAAGATGATTCGTTCCAAATGGCGTTTATTAAAATCGCGTGAAAGATCGAATTGACTCACAGCCCTCTTTACCAAGCGTTTTTGTACTCCAAGATAACGCCCCATGGGTCAGAGAGCGTGGACACCATTCGCTCAATCCTCGCTATCCGCGTGGGTGGTGCCAGCTTTGAGCGAAGCAATTTCTTCCTGCAGAAATGCTTTACGTTGAGCGTCGTGAATATGATCGATAATGGATTCAAAAAGTTGCAGCGATCGAGTCGGGTTGGACAAATAACGTGCGTAAATAAGTCCTAATATTTGTTTAATTTCATCATTATCCGCACCGGTGCCACCGAAACTCAGCACCATTTCATACGCCTGGGCGGCGCGTTGAAACTCTTTCTCAAGCATGAGTTGGTTCGCCACGTCAAGCAATGTGTCTCGCGGCAATCGGGCATTGGGAAATTTATTCATCAGCTCACGATAAACGGCGGCGGCTTGAGGCAGGTCATGCCCGCGACGGCGCTGTTGAACCAGGCTGGAAAGCCGTGTCATTTCAGGATCGGCGGCAGTAATTGGCCCGGCAATTTTAGTTACCCCCGCCGTTGGTGGTGCCGGCTTGTCGAAAGGATTGTATCCGCGAGACACCATTTTCCGGTATATAGCGCGCCGGCGCGTTCGGTTCAGCAACGAAAGCAAATCGTAATGATCGCGAGGTACAAACCGAAGGGAAAGAATAACCATTCCCGTGATAAATCCCGTCAGATAGCCGGTGAGATGGGCCCAATGCGCAACGTCGTCATTGTGCATAAATGCGCCGTAGACATCAAAGAGTAAAATTTGCGCGAGGACAAACCAGAAACTGGCCACTTCAAAAACGGTGACAAAAAACCACACACGAATCTTTACCAAGGGGCAGAGCACCAAAAATAACCCGGCTACGGCTGCGATCGACCCTGACGCCCCAAGCGTGGGGTTGCCATGCACAGAGGTAAGCACCTGGCCGCAACCCGCCAATATTCCACCGGCAAGAAAGTAAAAAAGGTAGGCCAGATGGCCTAGACGGTCGTTCACTTGGTTCCCAAAAACCCATAGAAAAATCATATTGCCAAGAATATGCATGAAATTGGCATGCAGAAAGATGTAAGTGACAAACTGCACCATGGCCAGATGACGAGGATTAAGCATAAATCGGGCCCATCCGTGGGCAAGACCGAGAGGATGAGAAGGTGAAACGGCGCGGTGCGAAATCAGGTAAATCACCACGCATGCGGCGATCAGTAAGTAATTCATATAGGGTGTGCGACGCTGCGGCGCGTCGGTGCCAAGTGGTATCATCCATGCCTCAAATCAAGACGCCAACGTCCTTAATTATTCAAGTAATGGCTGCAGCGGTCAAACCTCGCAGTGATATCGGCAATGGATATACTCTAAATAGCTTGTCTGATTCATGGCCCTAATTGCGAAGGGTCTCAGATGGCTTGCATCAGCGGCGGCGAACCGATACCAGCTCTGAGATGCCTCAGACTTGACGCCGCGACGGACAAACATGGAGATTACAATCAGTGGAAAAATTGCGTGTAGTGGTCTGGAACGAAGGGCGTCATGAGAAATCTGACGCGCTGGTTCGTGATATCTATCCGAACGGCATTCATGGCACCTTGGTTGAAGCGCTGAATCGCTGTGCCGATATTCACGCGAGTTCCGCCACGCTTGACGAATCGGAACACGGTTTACCCCCACAACGTATCGCAGAGACCGATGTCCTGATTTGGTGGGGACACCAGGCGCACGACGCGGTGAGTAATGAAGTTGTCGATCGCGTCTATCAACGCGTGTTGGCCGGCATGGGGTTGATTGTTTTGCACTCCGCCCATTTTTCGAAAATCTTCAAACGCCTGATGGGAACCAGTTGTGATCTGAAATGGCGTCAAGCCGACGACCGGGAAGTGCTTTGGGTTACAGCCCCTGGCCATCCGATTGTGCAAGGCATTGATGATCATTTCATCTTGGATCGCGAAGAGATGTATGGCGAGCACTTCGATATACCCGAACCGGACGAAACGGTGCTGATCAGTTGGTTCAGCGGTGGAGAAGTATTTCGCAGCGGGGTTACCTATCGGCGCGGTTCGGGCCGAATATTTTATTTCCGGCCGGGACATGAAACCTTTCCCACCTACCACCACCCGTTGGTTCAGCGGATTATCTCCAATGCGGTGCATTGGGCAAAACCCATTAATACCGCCAAAGCGTGCTATGGCCATCGTCCAACACCCATTAAATGATGGTCGCCATGCAGGAGCACACTCTGGTAGGATAGTTCAGTGTTTCGTTTCGGTCGGTTGCTCTTTCAGTTGCTTTTCTGGTAATGATTTCGCACCCACTTGCGCATTGCCATCGGAGGGTGTACCACCCGTGACGCTGTAGGTTCTTATCTTTGCGATCTCTGCTTCCGGCACACGTCGAACTATAACCCATGCTAAAAACACCAACCCGATCAAAAGCATCGGAATGGAATAAATAATGCCGAGGCTTATGAGATGACCAAAATACATGTGCGGCTGATCACCATCGCGGAATTGCTCACCGATGATGCGCATAATGGGATAGCCGACGGCAAAGGTGGCCGAGGCGATGCCAGGCTTTTTCCATCTGCTGCCAACCACATAGCACACGATAAACAGCACCAGCCCCTCGGTGGTGGCTTCAACCAATTGCGATGGCATACGAGGAAGTAATACCTGCCGCAATAAATTAACGACATAAGGATGATTTTCCCTTGAGAGATTGACAATTTCCATATTCGGATTGACCTGCATGGCGTGAAAAATATTGGGGCGATTCACAAAATGTCCCGTGATTTTGTCTATAAGGTGATGGACTTGCACCGGAGCAATACGGCGATAGTATTTAGATTGCGGCGGGTAAATCAATTCGGTGGGAAATTGGACGGCCCAAGGATTATGCCAGACATGCCCGTACAACTCACCATTGATGAAATTAGCGATGCGGCCAAAGAACAATCCGATCGGGGCAACCATTGCACTGCAGTCCATCAGATTGAGGAATGCGTAGCCGTTGCGTCGAGCGAAAATCCAAGTTGCCACAAATACGCCAACGATTCCTCCGTGGGCGGCCATCCCACCATACTGCACCTTCAATAAACCCCAATAAGGAAATGGAGGCGAGAAATTGGTAAACATGTGAGGCCGGTACAGAATGGCCTCGCCTAGGCGTCCTCCAATCAGGACGCCAAAAATGGCGACAAAAATGACGTAATCCGGCAGGCGACTGCGAGGCAACGCCATGCGTCCCTTTTTGATAAATCTGGACATCAAAAAATAGGCAATGACAAAACCGGTTAGATAAGCCGTGCCATACCAACGGATGCCCCATGCGGAGTGACCAAATTGGATGATGTAGGGATTGAGTGTCTCAATAAAATACGCTATGAGCAAAAACCATTACCTCCGAACCCAGGGATCGTTACCCGACCGCCAGTTGTTACTCTTACTTAACCGCAAATGCTCGCAACTGGCCAACTGTACACTTTACCGTAAAAACAAAGTTCCTTACACTGCACCTTCTGCCGGTTATTGATGTTTACGGCAGAAGTGGTAATGGAGTTTTCAACGGCGTGAAAAAATTTACAAAGACGCAGCGACTTCAGGCGTTGCCCCCCTATTTGTTCATCGAGATTGACAAAAAGAAACGAGCCTTATTGCAGGCTGGTAAGGATGTCATTAATCTCGGGGTGGGAGACCCCGATTTGCCCACCCACAAATTTATTATTGACGAAATGGCCAAAGCCATTTACGACCCGAAAAATCATCGCTACCCATTTGATGAAGGAGTACCCGCCTACCGCAAAGCGGCCGCTGCTTTTATGCAACGACGTTTTGGTGTATCAGCCGACGCGGATACGCAGATTCTTACCACTATTGGGTCTAAAGACGGCATCAGTCACATTCCACTAGCCGTGATCAACCCTGGCGATATGGTGCTTGTGCCACAGCCGGGGTATCCGGTGTACAACAGCGGTGCTATTTTTGCCGGTGGGCAAGTACACGTGATGCCGCTGGCGGCAAAGAACCATTTTCTGCCCGATTTTGAAGCGATACCCGAACACATCCGTCAGCAGACCAAATTAGTGTGGCTCAATTATCCCAATAATCCTACAGCGGCCTCAGCACCGCTGAGCTTTTACCAGCATGTTGTAGAGTTAGCCCACCGTTACGGTTGGATTATTGCCAGCGATTTGGCGTATGGCGAGGTTTACTTTGAAGAACCTCCGCCAAGTATCCTGCAGGTACCCGGCGCCATGGATGTAGCCATTGAGTTTCATTCGCTATCGAAAAGTTTCAACATGACGGGCTGGCGCATCGGTTGGGCAGTGGGCAATTCGCAGGTGCTTGCGGCACTGGCACAAGTGAAAGGCAACATGGATAGCGGCCAATTTAACGCCATTCAGGTGGCTGGAGCTGCGGCCCTGAATAACTACGACCATCCAGACGTTAAAAATCAGATGGCGATATATCGCCGTCGCCGGGACGTATTGTGCGATGGGTTAATTAAACTCGGATGGCGCATGGACAAGCCGACCGCCGGTTTCTTCTGTTGGGTGCCAATCCCGGCCGGCCGATCATCTATGGAGGTGTGCAGTCGATTGCTGGATGAGGCACACGTCGTCACCGTGCCCGGTGGCGGCTTTGGTCCAGCAGGTGAAGGCTTTTTACGCATGGCGCTGACCGTCGATGAAAGTCGGCTCGCAGAAGCTGTCACTCGGATTGGCAGGTTGCAGCTTTAATTCCGGCATTGATGCATTGTGCGGATGGTGAGGTAGCATGAGCCGACAGGCAGGCAAGAATTATTTTGTGATTGTGCTCCTGATTGGAGTTGTCATCGCGCTGTCGGCGGCGTGGCAGGCACGCCTGCGCATCATCCACAAAGAACAAACACACAGCACGGTACAGGTTAATGATTTTGACCGCTGGATGACGATGGTGCCGCAGTTTCTGCACCAGCACATTCCCTACACCAGTGATTCATTTCCAACGCCACCGGTGACGCTGGTGGTATTTGCACCCTTCACCTGGCTGTCACCGGCCAATGCTCAGTTTGCATGGGTTTGCTGCAAACTGGTTTTTTGCTGCATCATATTCTTCGCGCTATTTAAGGCGGTCAAAAAAGCGGGCGTTGACCTTGATATGGTAGGGCTTACCTTGATACTGCTGGTTTGGCTGCCACCGGTGCTTGGCGATATGCAGGAAGGTCAGACGAATCTACTAATGCTCACACCCCTGGCGACCGGGCTTTCGCTCGGGATGATTGATAAAAGTTGGGCCAGGTGGCTAGGCGGGGTGTTAGTGGGGTTGGCCGTATGCGTCAAAGTGACGCCCATTATTTTTCTGATTTATTTTTTATGGAAGCGCGAGTGGAAGATTGTCGGCGGGATCGGCATCGGCCTAGTTCTCGGCCTGCTGGTAATTCCTACGCTCTTTTTTGGTTGGACTCAAAATTGGGCGTGGTTCAGAGAATGGTTCAATATCATGATTGTTCCCTACGTGACGCACGGCCGCGTTGAATATTACGTCGGGCAGTCGGTACCGAGCTTCCTTTCGCGTTTGTTCCGCCATGTACCGGCCTTTTACTCTCACCCTCACGGTATCAACAAGCCGCACTACGTCAATATTCTCAACCTGCATCGTAATCTCAGTGACGATCTGATCCGGCTGATCTTAATCATCATCGGCCTTATTGGCCTGTGGTGGGCGCGGCCCAAACTTAAGCCTCTGTGTCAAAAACGCTACCTCCTTGAAATTGGTGCTGTGGCCGCATATATGCTCTGGGCTTCACCACGGACATGGGTGCCTCACTATGTGTCGTTGGCGATGACGCTCTTCGCGATGGCTATGATTCTCTGTGACAATCTGCAACCGCTGAAGAATCGACAGATGGCTTTTGGCGTCCTCATCGCGGGTGCGGTACTCATGTTTATGACCACAGACATAGGCAAGCTCTTTGGCCATAACGGTCATCGCTGGATGTTGACCTTCGGCGTTTCGTTATGGGCAACCGTACTGATGACGCTGACCATTCTCAATGCGAGCCGCTTTGCGCCCGGACGGGCGATCAACCGTACCACAGAAAAATCGGAGGCAACCGGTTCATCGTGAGTGCGCACGACGCATATATCGCGCTGGGATCTAATCTTTCCGACCCGCCCCAACAGATAAGGGCGGCCATTTCTGCGATTAAAAACCTTCCGACAACGGAGTGGATTGAGTGTGCACCGCCACGATGGTATGCCCCGGTTGGCGGGCCTCCTTACCAAGGCAATTTTCTAAACTCCGCCGCACATATACGTACAAAGCTGACACCTGATCAATTATTGTCACAATTGCTGGCCGTTGAAACGCAGCAAGGCCGCAGACGCAATGGCGTGGAACGCTACGGTCCGAGGACGATTGATCTTGATCTCCTCTTTTACGAAAACCTCATTATTAACACACATCTGATACGCGTACCCCACCCCCGCCTGACGGTGCGTTATTTTGTTCTTGAACCGCTTGCGGTGATCGCTCCCGATTGGATGCATCCGATAGCGGAAATATCGGTTGCGGAACTGCTGCGCCGGCTGCAGAATGGCGATCCTTGGATAGACCCGCAGGAGGAATCATCAGCATGCAAATCTACTACAACATAGCGTCATATCGTCAATGGCGCCAAACGGTCCGCGGTCGGGTGGTATTTGTGCCCACCATGGGTGCACTTCATGCGGGACACGCCAGTCTGGTGACGCTGGCTCGCCAAATGGCCGGAGCAGACGGTTTTGTGGTAGTTTCGATCTTTATTAATCCGCTGCAGTTCGGAGCCGGCGAGGATTTTTCGCGCTATCCGCGCACACTGGCAGCCGATCAAGAGTTGCTCGCATCCCATTCCACGGATGCCTTACTGGTTCCGGATGCGCCCGATATGTACCCCAATGGTGAGGCGGAAATTCGGATAGTGCCGGGGCCAATGGCGGAGACGCTGGAAGGTGCCGACCGACCCGGTCATTTTGCCGGCGTCTGCACGGTCGTTGCGAAGTTTTTAAATATCGTCGCGCCGACGCATTTAATTCTGGGACAGAAGGATTTTCAGCAGCACGTCATCTTGGCACGCATGATTGAACAACTCAATTTCTCAATAAATCTAGTGGTGGCCCCCACGATGCGGGAAACCGATGGTTTGGCGATGAGCAGCCGCAACCGTTATTTAACGACAGAGGAGCGACGACGGGCCCCAGTCATCTACCGCACCTTATGCTGGGCGGTACGCGAAGCACAGCGGAAGCCTTTGGATGCCGCACAACTGACGGAGAACATTCGCCAACGCATCGAGGCCGCGGACTTGAAAACACGCTACGCCGTCATATGCAATCCTCATACCTTTGCGGCCGTAAATGGAAATATTGGACGGCACGATGTGATCCTTATTGCTGCGCAACTGGGCACCACCCGCCTGATTGATAACATGCAAATCGAGTAACCGTTCACGGGCAAACGTGGCGAAATTTATTAAATAACCGTTGTTTTTAGCGACGCAGGACTATTTTCGGTCCATTTTTTGCATATTAGTCCTATTAATATCAGTTGAATTCCATTTCTTTTGCCCTTTTTGGCCCGTGAACGGTTACCCAATTGACGAATCTGCGTCCGCCGATGAAGTGTTGCAACCGACACTCAGTTACGCCAACTTTTCAATCGCGGCGGTTCTGGCAGAATCAGCTCAATCTACCGCTGCTGTCGGCTCCGTCTGATGTGACCACAGTCGCCCGATGGCACCTACAAGCAGCGCCGCGGCCAGCAGACCCAGAACCCAACCCAGGTTGACAGGCGAAATGGTATCTGTGGCTTTTGGCCTTATGGTACCCCGTACCATCCATGAGGAAGATGCCGGTGGCAAGTGCCCCGCAAGGCCAAGGGCATTAGTGAGAAAAATGACGAACGAGGCGAACTTGGGCCAATTGGTGCTTCGATTGGTTAAACTTGATCCGACCAGCCAGTCGTAGCCCATCATCCGTTGCCGCTGCAAAATCCACGGACGTCCGTTCACTTGGGCGAGTACCTGCCATCCAGCCTTCGGATGCAGGTTGGCCAATCGATACACGCGTACATGCTGAAATTGGATAAACCTTAAAACGGGATATCCGCCCGAGATCGCGATGGGTGCCGCAGCTTCAACAGACTTTTGGGCCTCGCTCGTTGCGACCAGCAACTGGCTACCGGTAAAGTGGTATCGCCAACGATGACCCACAAATAGCGTAACGCGCCGCCCCCCATTCTTGATCCTTACCCACGGAATTGCCTTAAGCGCCCGAATCATGGCTCGGGAAAGGTTATGCCCCACGGTTACATAGAGAGTGCGATGGAACGTATGCGGTGGAATTGGCGTCTGCCAGATTATTCTACCACCCGATCGAAGTGCCACATGCGAAGCACGCAATCCGGCCACCAATGGAAATACTTGGCCGCGAATTAATTGTGATGGCGAGAGTTTAATGGCTTTGCCCAAGCCATCAATGGACATCTGCTGTGGTTTGGTCCAATCATCAATTCTAATATATCCGTATGGGCGTCCATGCAAATATCGTATGGCGAAAAGAATTTGACTGTGCCGTTGCGGTTGGCCTGATGGAACAACGGCGAAATGCAACGTGCCGGAAGCGCTTACCACCACCGAACCAGCCACCAGCAGCAACCACAATGGTGGCTTCGCCCTAAACATCCATGGGCGACGCGGTGCCGGGCGTAACCAAGGCATTGCCGTAAACGGCAATGACCAGCGCTGCGCCATCTGCCACAGCAGCAACAGCAACACGAAGCCCAGTGCCGCGGCGGGAACCGCCATCCACCAAGGATTAAGTAAAACCATCAATGCCCTGCCGGGATCAATTAAAACTGAACGCCGCGCTGGTTAAATGCCATCGGTAGCCACCAGTTCGCTCAGACTCGGAAGAGGTTCAAACCGCTCAATAGGCAGAATAAAGCGCACGCGCGTTCCAACGGTCAATTTTTGCAGATACACCCGCCCACCATGCATATCAATAAATCGGCGGACGATGGCCAATCCAAGCCCCAGCCCGAAGCCCGTTTGATCATTAGCCGCCGTCGAATGATGGGCTACATCTCCACCCGGCTGGAATGGCTCAAAAATGCTGGCCATGGCTTCTTGTGACATGCCGGGGCCGGAGTCCTCGACATCCAGTTCCAACATGCCGCCAACCACCTTTCGCATTGCAATCCGCACTGTCCCGCCTTCCGGCGAAAAGCGAATTGCATTGGTCACAACATTGACCAGGGCATCTCGCAATTTATCCGGATCGCCATCTATGGGACCGGCGTCCTCGGCCAACCGCAGGTTGAGGTTCAGGCGGCGCTCATAGAAAAAGTCGGCATGTTCTGCACAAACACTTTTGACCAGCTCCACCATGTTGACTTTCTGCCAGCGCAATGTCTGGGCGATACGATCTTCCTTCACCAATTTAAGCAGTTCATTGACTATATTTTCAAGCCGCGCGGCGTTGGAAATCGCAATCAGCAGACTGCGTTCCAGGCGGGTTTTGGTCTCGATATCCATTGGTGCTTCAGCAAGCCGCGGTTTAAGCAGCTCCAGATGCCCTAAAACCGCGCCGATGGGCGTGCGTAGTTCATGGGCGGCGATGGTAATAAAGCGGGATTTGGCCGCTTCTCGGCGCTCAAGCGCATGGCGTGTGGCCTGAAGCGACCTGGTCATCGCATCAAAGTCGTGAGCCAGTTGCCCCAATTCATCGTGCCGAAATCCCGATGTTTCCGGTGAATCACCTAACAAGCGCACGTTTAATTCGCCGCGAGTCACGGCTGCTGCAGCCACCCGCAAACGCTTAACCGGTGTGACAATCTCACGTTGACTGATCCAAAATCCAATGCCAAAGAGTAAGCAAATCATCAATAAGCCCAGCGCCGCCGCCAGTCGCGCCTGATCAAAAATGGGCGCCAGAACGGTAATGGCCGGTTCGGATACAAGAACATACCAATGCGGCGCTAACAGTGGCAAACCAGAAGTTTGTATGAGTGTGTGAAACTGCACCGATGCAGCGCCAACCACTAGGCCGTGCATCAAAAGAGTAAGCCAATTCCCTTTACCTGAATCGCCCTGAAGAAAAATTTGGGTGGCTTTATCGGTATTTTTTACCGATCCAATACTGAATATCATGCGGCGAAGTCGGCTATCAAAGATGGCAATCGACGATACACGCGCCCCCATGCCTCGCGCCAGTTGCCGTTTAATGGTGCGAATGCCAATCGTCTCTTTGATAATGCCCAACATGGCACCGGTTTTTGGCTGCTCCACGGGTACAACCACAATCACCGCGGGTTGATGGGTGTGCACATCATTGGAGATAGCCTTGACCAGCACCTGCCCAGCCGTACCGGCGGTCGCTTCTTTAAACCACTTATGGTCGCGTAGAGACTTTTCAACCGGTTGGATGTCGGCGGCGATGATGACACCGTTGGCGTTGGCTGCAAGAAAATGAAATCGTTGCGGGTTGTCATCACTGATAATTCGCATGCGACGTGCCAACGCATCGTGAAGTACCTGCATGGGAGGATTGGCGGTATTTTGACGCTGCGGCCCGGCAATTGAGTGGTTCTCACCAGCCGCAATCGGCTTATGCTTTAGCGAGGCTTCAAAAATGCGTACCGTGCCGGGCAGACGTGCTAATAGCCAAAGCCGTCGTGCCTCTGATTCAATTCGATCGGACAAGCCCTCTGAACTGGCCAAAGCCAGTTCATTGAACTCAGCCGAGACCGTCTTCAATCGCGTATGCGTTCCATACGACAACACCGACACCAACAGGATCGACATAGGAAGAAATCCTGTGATGACCAGAGTCCCGATAAGTTTGCGCCGAATCGTCAAGCGCAGCATGAGCAAATATCTCCCGATTAATAAACTCTACACCACTGTCCAGCATATCCGATTAACGGCATTCCGGTGCAGACGGTGCTGTCGCCTGATTATCGCGGGCGGTCTTGCGTGGTGACAAGACGGGGCCACTTTGAGACATGTTTTTTTGACCCGCGAATGGCCTCCTTATAGGAGCCTGTCCAAGTAATAGCAGCGCCGCGATGTGCCGGAAAGGCTCCGGATGCAAGGCGTC
>DZDI01000224.1 GCA_022730455.1 Phycisphaera mikurensis
CCCATGCTCGTGGCATAGCCTTTGTAGGTATCCAGAAAGTCATAATAAGCGGTATCGAATAGGTTATCGATATTAGCCATTAGCGTGAGTTGCTGTTGTGCGCTGACTTTATAATGGGTGCGATAAGCCACATCCCACACGGCGTAAGCATCTGTTGATGCTGTGCCTGTCGATAGGCTATCGTATTGCGAGAAAGGTTCATATGGTGTCACTGCCGACTTTCGATCCACCAAACGTGCGCCGAGGCTAACACGATTTTCCTGCCAACTTCCGAGATTACCCAGCGTGTAATGCGCTTTTAAGCGCAGATGATTGGCAGGCATTAGGCTGAGGGTGCGATGGTTTTTCATATCCTCACCTTCAATGACTTCCAAGCCACTTTCGAGCGTCAGCTGTTGCGTCACATCCCAAGTTCCTGATACTTCCAAGCCACGAATGATGGCATCGGTTTGGGCATTGCTCATTTCCGTCAACGCGCCTGCCGAGCCTGCGGCGACCACCGCGCCTGCACTGTTACGATAGCGCCCCGTATTCATCAAATAAATATAATTATCGACCCAGTTTTGATAAACCGTGGCGTTCAGTGTGGTGACATCGCCCATAAAGCGCAACGACACATCAGTATTAAGCGACGTTTCTGCTTTGAGGTCGGGATTGCCCAACTGGAATGCCTGCACGCCACCGTGAATGCCGCCCGCATAACGCTCAAAAATGCTCGGTGCTCTAAAGCCTGTACCGATATTGGTAGCCAGATTCCATTGCGGTGTCAGCGCGTAAACCATACCCAAAGAGGCACTGCTATTTTCCAGCGACTTATCGTTGTTGGTGGCATCGAAAATGCCCGTATTCACGAAGTAACTGTTACCCGCTAGCGGTGCTTTCATTTGTTGCCAATCGTGGCGCAAGCCCATATTCCATGTCCAGCGTCCCACTTTGGCTTCTTCAAACAGATAGATCGCTTGACCGCTCTCGCTGGCATTGGGTGCCAGTTTGCCAGCCAATAAATCTTGCTGCTTGTCCATCCACTCCACACCCAGCTCGCCTTTAAATAACCCGATTTGCGGATGCTGTAGCCCGAGTTTTAACTCATCACGTTGCACCAAAATATCCAGATAATTGGGTGATACTGTACTACTGCTTAGCTGACTGTAAGTGCCGCCTGTAATGGCTTGACGCTGATAACGCGTGTGCATATAGCGGGGTTTTAGTGCCCAACCCTGAGCCAAATTGATCTGCCCCGATAATTGATATTCATCATTGGTCAGCAATTGCCCCGTTGGTTGTGCCAAATATACGCTATTGGCATTGGCAGCCACCGCGCCCAAAAAGTTTTGTTGCGATTCATAGCGCGATGCCCGTAATTCAATCTTACCCCAGTCGCCACGATAACCCGCACCGATATTCCCCGCGCGGTTTTCGAAGTTGGTATAAGGCAAATCACCACTGAACAGCGGCAGATTACTCGCAGCACTACTCGGCTTTGGTCCTGTTGCTTCTCGGTGTTTTGGCGTCGTCATATTTTCGGCTGTGCGCTGACTGATACCACCCGTCATACCAAAATTACCCGCCGCGACACCGCCTTTTACGCCTAATAAGACTTCACCATTATTACTGGCAAAACCACTCACCGCTTCGTTTTTTGGCTGCTTATCGCCATATGGAATCGGTGCAGAGATCACATTCACCACACCGCCCATGGCTTCAGAGCCATAAAGCACCCCTTGCGCACCGCGCACCACTTCGACCTTATCGGCTAAAAAAGGTTCAATGGTTGGGTTGTGACGTGTGCCATATGCTTGGCTATCGGTCGCTAAGCCATTCGATAAGATTTTGACCCGCTCGCCAGACATGCCCCGAATGATAGGCTTACCCGCCTGTGAACCCGTACCCAAATTATTGACACCAGGAATATCGGCAAGCAATGCGCCTAAAGAGCCACTGTCTTTTGCCAGTTTTTGCTCGCCTGCGATTTGGTCAACCTGCGTGGGGCTATCGAATGCGCTCATATCGCCCAACGGGCTAGCAGAGATAACAACAGGATTAAGTTGTGTTTCAGCCGATACGGCTGAATGCGCCAACAGCAAAGCAATCGCCACCGATAAGGGCCGCGTTTTTAGAATAAACATCATGATTTTCCTAACAAGTTCAAAATACAAGAAACGGCTGCTGTTCATGCAGCAGCACACATCAATTATGGCTGCAACACATTAGGCAATCGGTGGCGCACGGGAAAAGAAACGATGAATAACCTTGATGAAAACCGCTGGGTACGCCGTAACGCTCATTGCCTGCCAATCGTGAGCAGGCAAAACGAGCGTCAGCGACTTCGATAGGGAAGTCGGTTGTCCCAAGTCATCTACAAGATCACACACTTGGGTGTGTTCATGAAAGGCATGGACACTATCGTGCCACAGCCCTAGCGTCTGCGCACTCAGTAACAACCACAAAGCAAGCAACACAACACCCCAGCGGTGCGCTGGCCGATGTAAGTGTGCAATGGTTTGTGGCATTAAGCGCATTGGTATTCGATATGAATGAAAATGAATTCAATTATATCGGAAATCATCG
>DZDI01000081.1 GCA_022730455.1 Phycisphaera mikurensis
AGGGCTGTGCCCCGGCAACTCTTCAACGATGTTGGAGAGTTGTCGGGCTTTTTTTTACGGCCGGAACCGATTCACGCCGACTTCTCGCCGGGCCTGCGTACCGATGGCCACCGTCCCATGCGAGGTTCCAGGTTCCAGCAGCTATGCCTTGGACTTGACTTTTTTTATAGCTGCCCTAGACTACTGTAAGTTGAAAGGGAAACGATGACCCAATACCCAACCAGCCTGCTGCTTCTACTTACGCGAGTTATTTCGGCAAGCTCTTAGGGTGTTTCCTAATTTTTGATTGATCCTGAAACCCTGCGAGCCAAAATCGCGGGGTTTTTTTTTATATGGAGTTACACAATGACACACCGACAAACCGAAGGCCAGGCATCACGCATTTTGATCTTCGATACGACGTTGCGGGATGGTGAACAATCGCCGGGGGCATCACTTAATCTACACCAGAAGGTGGAAATTGCCCACGCACTTGATCTCTTGGGCGTGGACATTATTGAAGCTGGTTTTCCGATCACCAGCCCGGGCGATTTTGAATCCGTGCGTACCATTGCCCGTGAAATCAAGCGGGCAACAGTGGCTGGCTTGGCGCGGTGCACCGAACGTGACGTCCGTCGGGCGGGCGAAGCGGTGCAGCATGCAGAGCATGGGCGAATTCATATTTTTTGCGCCACAAGCAAAATTCACCGTGAATTCAAATTGCGCAAGGCGAAAGAGGAGATCATTCGGCTGACGGTAGAAAGCATCAAGTTGGCACGGGATTTCACTTCGGATATCGAGTTTTCACCGGAAGATGCCAGCCGTACTGAGCCGGATTTTCTTGCCGAAGTGGTGCATGCGGCCATCGACGCGGGGGCCACGACGATCAATTGCCCCGACACGGTAGGCTATGCGACACCGGAAGAATATCGCCAGCTCTTTGAACAGCTCATCGCCCATGTACCGGGCGCCGACAAAATTGTTTTCAGCGCTCATTGCCATGATGACTTGGGGTTGGCGGTCGCCAACTCATTAGCGGCTGTACAGGGTGGAGCCCGACAGATTGAATGCACCATCAATGGAATTGGCGAGCGCGCAGGCAACGCGGCATTGGAAGAAATTACGATGGCGATGCACACACGGGCTGATTTCTATCCCTACCAGACAGGGATTGATTCAACCCGTTTGGTGCCCATTTCACGACTGGTCAGCGCACTGACGGGTTTACATGTGCAGCGCAATAAAGCCATCGTGGGCGAAAACGCATTCGCCCATGAGTCAGGCATTCACCAGGACGGGATGCTTAAAGAACGTCGCACCTATGAGATTATGTCGCCGGCGGATGTGGGGCTGGTGCAAACCAAGCTGGTATTGGGCAAGCACAGCGGACGCCATGCGTTTAGAAACCGTCTGGAAGAATTGGGCCATCGAATTGACGAAGCGGCCCTTGACAAGGCCTTTGAGCATTTCAAGGCGCTGTGCGACAAAAAGAAGGAGATTTACGATGAAGATCTCGAGGCGCTGATTGAACAGCAACTCGAAGGTGAACGCCAGCTCTTCAATCTGACTAATATGCAGGTGATGTCGGGATTGCATGGCGCGGCTACCGCTATGGTCACGTTGACGGATTCGTCCGGAACACAGATCACCGATGCCGCCACCGGCGACGGCCCCATCGACGCCATGTTTGCGGCCATCAGCCGGTTGACCAAGATAACTGCTACGTTGAATTCATATCAGGTGCGAAGTGTCACCGGAGGCAAGGAAGCACAAGGTGAAGTCAGTGTGGAGCTTTCGCACAGTGGGCGGCGGGTTCGTGGGCGCGGCTTCAGTACGGACATACTCGAGGCCTCCGCCCGCGCGTATTTGACGGCGATCAACCGCATTCGGACGATGACCGATCGCAAGATAAGCCAAGGGTCGTCGCTGGAGGCGTAACCGATCCGGTATAAAGAAAACTGAAGTTGGGGCGTTTTAATAGCGTCCCAACTCCCGTTAATTCACATTATGCTGGTTGCTGAGGGGCACTGTATCATGCATCGCATGATCACTGAAGGTGATGACGGGCCTTCCACTTGGCGTGTCGTTTTTTGCTGCCGATTTTTCGTCTTCTACGCGGTTTGGGCATTTATCACTCCGGCCTTTTGAAAGCACAATCGATTACTCATAGCGGCATCAGCCATAGCACGTATCCGCCAATCGATAGCCCTGAAGTCTAGGGCTTTTTGGCGGTCTCGTCAACATTCGCTTGTGCCTTGGTGCAAACCCGTTTACCATGAGCGTCCTGCGGCACTATGGAACCAGAAGCCGTAATTCGCGAGGTATCGGCACGGCACGGTGACCGGCGTAGGTCGCGATGAACGCAAGTGGCTCCGCTGAACCACTGACGTTTCGTCCATCGAGTTGCCTGTTTTAGGTATTTCGCCCGCAATGTGAAATAGGGGATGGTATCGTTTTATGATGTCACTGAATCAAGCACAGAATCAAATAGTAGACAAATTAGGCTCTAGCCATTCGGTTTCAGACGAAGAATTTTATACGAGTTGCGAGATAGAAATAGAAGAAATCTCACCGGTCGAACGCAGGGTGAAGGTAAAAATTCCCGAATCTATCCTGCGACAAGAGTACAAGTCCACCATGGATATGACGAAAACGGAAGTGACACTTCCGGGCTTCCGCAAAGGGCGGGTGCCTCCTCGCGTGATTGAAAAACGCTTTGGCGATGGTCTCCGAAAAGAATTTCTGGAAGGCAACCTGCGGCGCACGGTGGAAGCCGTGGTGACCCGAAATAACTATCGCGTTCTTGGTGAGCCTGTATACGAACCGCGCGACTTGGCAATGCCCAAGGAAGGGCCGCTGAGCTTTATGCTGATCATTGAGATCGTGCCTGAGGTGCCGCTGCCAGATTTGGCATCTATCAGCTTGGTGCGGCCGAAGTTTGAAATCACCGACGAGCGCATCAACAATGCGATGAATCACCTGCGTCGATCCATGGGCGTGATGCAGCCGGAGACCGGCCCCATAGAAAAGGGCGACCAAACCTTTATTGAGGGTGAGATCACGCAGGCTGATGGCACCATGGTGCTGAAAATGGATTATTCCCGCGTATCTGAAGGAGGCTTTATATCCGGCGTGGAGGTGCCGGGACTGGATGAATTGCTATTGGGTAAATCCACCGGCGATTCCATTGAGATGACGTTCAAGGCCAGACCGGATAGCGAAAAGTCGATTCCGCACGATGTGGATATGACCCTTAAAGGGGAGATTATTCACAATTCGCGGTTGGCTTTGCCGGCCCTTGATGACGAATTTGTCAAGTCCAACGGCTTTGAGAGCCTTGAAGACTTGCACACGCAGATGCGAGAAGCCATGGAATCTCGAATGAATCTGCAGTCACAGGAGGCCGTACGTTCGCAGTTGATGGAATCCCTTGAAAATGCCATGGCTTTTCCGCTGCCAAGTCAATATTTCTCCCGCCACCTGAAGGTTCTATTTGAAAGCCAGATTAAACGGTTTGCCGATGCGGGGGTCAGCTTTGATCAACTCAAGAGTAAATCGGACATGCTGGCTCAAGCCTTGGCGCCCCAAGCACAGGTAAATTGCCATCGTGATATTATTCTTCAGCGGGTTTCAAATGGGGAAGAACCTGAGGTAACCCGCGAGGAAGTCATGGATCGCCTTCTGGAATTGAGCCAGCAAGCCGGCGAGAATCTGGATCGGTTTGCCGAACGGGCGAGGCATACAGGTCTGGTGGACGGAATTGCCATGGAAATACGTCAGGCACATGTGCTCGACGGTTTGATTACGTCTTGCAACGTGCGCGAAATAAGCGAAGACGAATGGAAGGCTATGCTCGACGAAAAGGCGACGAAGATGAAGGCTGCAAGGGAAGAGGCCGAGGCCCAGGCTAAAGCGGCCGCAGAAAAACCGCTGACAGACGCGACCACAACGGCAGTACCCGCAGCCGAGCCATCGGTTTCTGATGCGACCTAATTGAGGCTCCCTGGCCAGCGGGTCCCTATAGTCGCCACGCCAAACACACGGGCCATGGCTTGGCTGGGTGCGAGTCGGCATTAAGACGGCTTCATTTTTAGCGCCCATTAAGCCGTAGCAACGCGAAGCAGCTAAGGCACGATCTGAATCGCCTCACCGTTGGTGCGTGCGTTCCGGACAAGGTACCGGGATTCAAGGTAGGAGCTTGGCTGCAGACATGATTTAGCGTTGTGATGGCGCCGCGTGACTATGGCAAAAAGGAACATGGCATACCAGATTCCATCGCCGCCCGGCGAAGAAGAACATCGGCGGCGTTTGCTTATGTTTGAGCAAGCCAACGCCAAAAGGGTCGCGGCAAGCCGAAAGCGGCATTTATATCTTCATAGGTACGTCAATCGGCTGATCAGTCAGATCGTCCTGCCGCGGGCCAGCGTTTTGGATATTGGTTGCGGGAATGGCCTTTTGCTTGGCACTTTGGCGCCTGATGTGGGTGTGGGTATCGATCTGAACCCGGAATTAATTCAACACGCGTCTGCACGTTATCCGCAATTGCAGTTTTGTGCGTGCCCCATCGAAGAATACCAACCGAGCAATAGGGCGACATTTGATTATATCATATTATCGGGGGTGATTCAGCAGGTTTACGACGTACATAACCTGCTCGTTAAGATTCGGCGAATGTGCCATACTCGCACACGGCTGATCATCTGTAATTATTCCCGGGCGTGGCACCCGCTTATCCGCGCCGCGGAATTACTTCGCGTTAAATGTCCGATACCGGAAGAGAGTTGGATACCGCCCAATGAATTGGAAAACCTTCTCTACCAGGATGATTTCCAAATTATCCGCCGCCAGCCGTCCATTTTGCTGCCAATTGGCCTGCCCATCGTGAGCAATTTAGTCAATCGCTGGGCGGCACCATTACCTTTGATCCGGCATGGCTGTCTGATGAATATTTACATCGCCCGGCCCTTAAATCTCAGTTCTGCCCCGGAGGGCGACACCCATGATGCGGCGAGAGACGGGAATACCGATTCGGTCTCAACATCAAGTATCCCAGCGGTAAGCATTCCAAAAGCCACAGAAGCAACCTCCATCAGCATCGTAGTACCCGTGCGTAATGAGGCGGGCAATGTCGGCCCTTTGCTGGCGCGAATACCCAGGATGGCGGAACGGCAAGAGGTGATCTTTGTGGAGGGACATAGCACCGACAATACCTGGGATGCATTGATTCAGGCTGTGAAGCATTATCAGGGTGACATGAGTTTGAGTGTGCACCGGCAACCCGGAAAAGGTAAGCGCGATGCCGTGCGATTTGGATTTGCCCAATCGACGGGAGATGTGCTGGCGATTTTAGATGGCGACATTTCTGTTCTCCCCGAGGAACTGCCGCGCTTTTTTGATGTGATCCGCAGCGGCAAGGCGGAATTCGCCAATGGTTCTCGATTGGTTTACCCGATGGAATCAGAAGCCATGCAATTTTTGAACATGATCGCAAATAAATGTTTTGGTCATGCATTTTCATATTTATTAGGCCAGAGTATCCGCGATACACTTTGCGGCACAAAGGTGCTCAGGCGTACCGAATATGATCGCATCGCCGCCAACCGGGACTACTTCGGCGATTTTGATCCGTTTGGCGATTATGACCTGCTGTTTGGTGCCGCCAGACTGAACCTGAAGATTATGGATGTGCCGGTGCATTACAAGCAGCGTGTGTACGGGTCAACCAACATATCGCGCTTCCGGCATGGAGTTTTGTTGTTACGCATGTGCCTGTTTGCGGCCCGGAAGATATGCTTTGTTTAGGGACGAATTAATTTGAACGATCTACGAATGCCAGTATAATGGTCGGCTTGGCGGCAAACCTCAGTGAATGGTTATGCGCCGCGGGGACGCGTTTTTTCACCCATGAAGAGGACAAAGATAAAAGATGACCACCATGACAACCAGCCAATTGGAACTTATTGAGCGAACCAAAAAAATGGTACATATCGGCCAACTCGAAGAGGCCGTGGAACTGCTGGAAGAAGCACATGAGAAATTTCCCGATATTGATGCCATAACATTTCAACTGGCATGCTATCAGGATATGGCTGGTGATGATGATCGCGCTATTGAGCTGTACGAATTGCTGGCCGAAAAACAGCCAACCTACGCCAATGTGCTCATCAACCTATCGGTTCTTTATGAAGATGACGGCATGTACGATGAGGCCGAGAAGTGCCTTCATCGGCTGCTTCAGGCCGACCCCAACCATCCCATGGGACGAATGTACTATGAGCACGTCGATGGATCGATCGGCATGGAAGTACAGGAAGAGCCGGAACGGCGTTTAGCCCCGCGTGAGCTCCTCCTTAGCACCTCGGTAACGGACTTTGAACTCTCGGCCCGCGCCCGCAACTGCCTTAAGAAAATGAATATTAAATCACTTGGGGACTTGCTGCGTACAACCGAAGCCGATCTGCTTAGCTATAAGAATTTTGGTGAAACCAGCCTGGATGAAATCAAGGAGATGCTGACCAAAAAGGGATTGCGATTGGGTCAGGCTGCGGATGAAGCCCATGAGATACAAAAGCAGGAAATTCTTAAGCAAGTGGCGGATCGTATTCCTCCCGAGACATTTGCCAAACTCGTAACGGAACTGCAATTACCGCTGCGAGCTTCCCGGGCGCTGGAGCGGTTGGGCATTGCCAGCGTCGGTGATTTGGCGGCTCGCACCGAGGCCGAGCTGATGGGCGTGAAAAACTTTGGCGAAACAAGCCTGGATGAAGTAAAGAAGTCTCTGGCCAAATTGGGGCTTTCGCTGCGGACGGTTGGCTGATGTCGTCCGCATGACCCAGCAAGGCTTAAAATTTAAGCGTATGCCGCATAAACGGCCAGCGCGGAGCGAACAATGCAAAAGTCATGGAAGACGCTGCATGGTCCTCACCGGGGCCGATGGGCAAAACAGTGGATTTTAACTCGCTGGTTAAGGCTTATCCCATCTGATTGTAAAACACCTTCCCGCCTGCCGCGTAATATGGTGGCGGCGTTGAGCGTCGGCCTTGCCCTGCTGCTGACGGGGTGCGCTGTGCCGACCAACCCGAATGCCTGGCGCTTGCCCAACCCGCCTTCGCCTAGTTCGTCGACATCACCATCACCAGTTACGCCATTAATGCCTGCGTACCCGCCTGTTCCGGCGGTTCTGCCCAAGCCCATCGTTTTAGGAAAAAACTATCCGGGTGTATTAAATTTACCGGCACACATGAATGAGCCGTGGATCCGAGTTAAAATCACCACTCCGCAGGCAACTCCTCCTCACGTTAACCCGAATTTGTATGCCGGCCGGGTTTATGACATCCGCCTAGCAGATGGAAAGTATGTCGCCATCAACGCCCTGCCGATCGAATCCTATCTCACCGGCGTGCTGTCAAAAGAGCTTTACGCGAATTGGGCCATGGCCGTCTATCGAGCACAAGCCATCGCGGCCCGCACCTACGCCCTTTACCAGATCGAAACATTTGGGCGAACCCACGCATGGGATGTCACCGGTACCCAGTCGTCACAGGTCTATGGCGGCCGCGATGCCGAAACTCCGCACTCACGCCTAGCAACCCGTCAGACCGCCGGCATAGTGATGGAAGGCGAAGCGCACAGCCAATGGGGTGTATTTTGTGCCTATTTTTCCGCCTGCAATGGTGGTGCGGAAGAGAGCGCTCATGCGGCATGGGGTGATCATCGCGTGAGCACATTGGTAAATAAATACACGGGCAATTTAGATGCAGCGTGTCCGGATTTTACCTGGTCGCCGATGGCCATCCCCATGTGGGCGGTGAGTGACGCGGTGCATTGGTGGGGAGTAAAAAATAAGTTGCCCTATCTGGCAGAACTGGGGTCTGTCACCGATATCGCCATCACGCGAAGTAATCCCATTACGGGTCGACCGGAAATCATCACCCTCACCGACGCAGCCGGTCATATCGGCGAGATGCGGGCGGAAAATTTTCGCCTTGCGCTGCTGATGGATCCCAACCCCGCTATCCACGCCCCGCCGAGCAGTTTTTTTCGCATTGTTGTCAAACCACAGGAAATATTACTGGTGGACGGTCACGGCTTTGGCCATGGTGTAGGTCTTTCGCAATGGGGCGCTGAAAAGTTGGCGACGGAAGGGTACAGCGCCCGGTACATATTACAGATGTACTATCCCGGCAATATTCTCCATCGTGAATGGTAATCACCACGACTTTGCCGGCTATGGCCTCATCCGAAATAAGGCCCACCGCGGAGTTGGTATCACCAACCCAACACACGCACTTAGGCCAGGGCGTCGAGTGCAGCCTGCATTTCCCCAGCCGCGTGCTCATCACCCGTGCGACGGGCGGCGCTGATCCCGGCACGATACATATCGCCCGCTTCGCGCCGTTTATCCATCTGTTCCATGGCACGCCCGCACATAAAATAAGCGGCTGAGTAATCGGAGTGTTCTGCTATGACTGCCTTGAAAACGGAAAGAGATTCAGACAGCCTGCCGAGACTTGAAAGTTCCATCGCTAGGGCGTAGTGGATAAATACGTCGCGTGGATCCTGCTGATGCATTTGCTCAAGTTGATTCAAACGAGATGCGCTCGCCGCCATGGTCACTCCAGTCATTGATAATGTGTTAAGGCACGCCGCCACTCCATATAACGATATGACAGGGCAAAACGAGCATGCAGTTGCAAAATCTCACGGTGAAATTTTTCGTAAACTTCCGGCTGCCAGGCCTGATGCGTCGGATCGCAAAAGTAAATCCGGCACCCCAACGGCCGGCCCTCACGCGCCGTGCACAAACCATTTATCTGCCACGGGCATCCATCCACCGGCAATTGCGGCAAGGCAATGCGTTTCCGTCCACCAATGTCGGCGCTATCGGCCGGTATCGGGGTCAAGTCCATGTAGTGCGCGAAATACTCCATCTCCAGGGTGCTGACATAAAGCTGATGCCCATAGGCGTCAAACCTACAACAGCGCCCGCTGGCATCGCACCGCGGATTGTGTTCGGTGACGATGGCGTCAAGCTGACGGTAAATCCGCTCCAATTCCGCAAAGGCGTCGGGCGCGATAGTTGAATTTGCAGTACACGCGTCCGTCATCGATGCATCCACCAGTTGATGATCCATAAAATGACCGATCCCAGCAGCGAGAGCGCCAGGCATGTTACGATCGGAAAGAAAACAGTGAAACGCCGGCCCCGGTAGACCACGTCACCCGGTAACCCATGGAAGCCGAACCGTATCGCCAGCCAAGCCGCCCCGGCACATGCAATTAAAAACACGCCAGCGATAAAGAGCCATTTCGGCAGATCAAACATATGATAGAGTATAGTGCGGGTGCAGTGCTCGACCAATGCCAGACCGATGCGGAGATGATGATGCCGATTCCGAATTCAGCAGCCAATGACGTAGTATCAGACAACTGGCCACTCGACGGCAGTAAGACCCTCGATATGTATTTTCTCAAAGCCCGGGCCGCAACACTTGATATCGCCGCCATGCTGGACCGACTATCCCGGTCGGAACAGGCATGTGGGGTCGTTGGCGATATAAGAAAAGACAACCTTCGGGTGGCACTCCGCATTTTGACCGATGCGGAGGAAGATAAGGCGCGGCGCATACAGGAAATATTCAGCATCAAAGGATAAAACGTGTTTGTTATCGATCCACATGTGCACATGGTCTCAAGGACCACTACCGATTATGAAAACATGGCGATGGCGGGTGTAGTTGCTGTGAGCGAACCGGCATTTTGGGCGGGGTTTGATCGAACTCCGGCGGCATTTGCCGACTATTACCGCCAACTGACGGAATTTGAACCGCAGCGGGCCGCGCAATTTGGCGTGGCCCATTACTGCTGGATGTGCCTGAATCCGAAGGAGGCCGAGGATTTGGGCAAGGCACGCGAAGTTATGAGCCTGCTGCCGGGATACCTTAAACGCCCCACCGTTCTGGGCGTCGGTGAGATTGGCCTGCACAAAAATACCGCCAACGAGATGGAGGTATTCCGCCGCCATGTGCAGCTTGCCATTGACGCCGGCGGCGAACAGCATCGGCTGATTTTAATTCATACCCCGCATCTGGAAGACAAATGGCGTGGCACGCGCCTGATTATTGATATCCTGCGGGAATTTGGATCGGCCATTGATCCTGCACGTGTATTAATTGATCATTGTGAAGAACACACGATACGTATGGTAAAAGATGCCGGTTTCTGGGCGGGAATGACCGTCTACCCCACCACCAAAGCCACCCCCGAACGGGCGGTGGATATGATTGAAATTTATGGCTCGGAACAGATATGTATCAACGCCGCCGCCGATTGGGGCATAAGTGATCCGCTTTGGGTGCACCGCACCATGCTTGAAGCCCGACGCCGCGGGCATAACCGGTCTGCGCTGACTAGAATATTTCACAACAATCCGGCACAGTTTTTTGGGCAGCATCCCGGGTTCACCATTCGGCCCGTTGATATCACGGACCGCCCTGCGACATTGCATTGATGTTTTCTACCGATGCGGCCCGACGATCGGCACGGCCGTCGGCCCCGGCGTCTGTCCAAGGAATAACAAGGCTGTTACCTGAACAGACTTCTGGGCTATCAACTGCCAACTGACACGCCGATTTTCCCAAAACCTCCACCTTGTTCGAAACAGCGGTGAGCATCGGCGATCTCTTCCATCCGATAAACTTTGTTGATCACAGGTTTAAGCCAATTGCGATTGATCAGATCGGTCAGGTGCTCAAGTGTGCAGCGGCTACGACAGAGAAATGAATAATGGAGCGTCACGTTTTTACGATAGCCCATGGCCAGTTCACCGGCTGGATTGACAATGGTTACCATCTGGCCCATCGGCCGCACTATGTCCATGCAACGGGCAATCCAGTCAAAGCCGGCAAAATCCAGCACCACATCCACCCCGTTGGGGTGTTCTTCTTTGACGATGGCCACGACATCTTCCGTATTGCGGTCGATCACGCGATCGGCCCCAAGCGAACGTGCCAATGCCATATTCGGGCCCGAACACACTGCGATGACATACGCGCCGGCGCGATGCGCCAGTTGCGTGGCCAACGAGCCCACGCCACCTGTGCTGTTAATAATCAAGATGGTCTGCCCCAGACGCAGATGAGCGCGGTCAAAAAGCGCCCCGTAGGCAGTCATACCCGCCAGGGGCACGGCGGCGGCTTCAATCCACGATAACGATGCTGGCTTCTTAGCCACTAAGCCAGCATCGACGATGTTGAATTCCGCGTAGCTGCCCGGCAACCCAAAAGCGGGAGAATAATAGACATCATCCGCCGGATGAAAATCAGTAACTGCAACCCCAACCTTTTCCACCTTGCCGGCAGCGTCAAAACCCAGCACACTCTCGGCTCCGTAGCCGATCGCACCCGTTTTTCGCAATTCGATATCAATTGGATTCACGCTGCTGGCCAGCACTCGGACCAACAACTGGTTGGCACCAAGCGGTGGCAGCGGGACATCACGCATTTGAAAATTTTCGGCCCCGCCGTTGGCGGTCAGAATCATGGCTTTGATGATGAATACTCCGCAATAAAAAAGGCCGGGGTGGCCCCGGCCCTGAGGTTCTGGACGCCTTCGGATAACGTCAGGCGCTGAATGAGGAACCACAACCGCATGTGTGGGTGGCGTTCGGATTCTTAAATACGAACCCGCGTCCCATGACCTCATCCTTAAAATCGATTTCTGTACCGTTCAAGTACAGATAACTCTTGCGATCGGCTACCACCTTTACGCCGTGCGATTCCATCACTTCATCGGTTTCGCCTTGATCGTCCGTCAGATCAAGCACATAGCTGAAGCCAGAGCAACCGCCGCCCTTTACTCCAACTCGCAGAGCTACACTCTCACTGAGCCCCTGCTCTTTCATGATGTTGCGTATCTCGCGGGCCGCCGTTTCACTTAACAAAATGGACATCCAACACTCCTTTCAAAAGCCAAGTGATTATAGCATTTATATCCTCAAAGTGAAATTAGCGATCGCTATCCCTCCGAAACGGGGTGTGCCCGTTTTTATCGGGGCGTCGTTAAGCTGCGATTCGGCGGTATTTTT
>DZDI01000082.1 GCA_022730455.1 Phycisphaera mikurensis
CGCGGCTTCCTCGGCGTATCATCTTCGTCAGATATGCCCTCGTCGCCGCTTCTTGATGCCCGCCAAAATCCATGCCGTCGCAGTTCCTGTTATTACTTGGACAGGCCCCTATTGTCAGCCTCGTGCGAATAAACGCTGGTTTTCATCGGCATGTGGCAGTACCGTAGTCGTCCGGTAACCTTGTTTTGCCCGCCGCTATTGATGGGTACCGGGATTTACTCCGTTGCGACGCGGCTGCAGGCAAGGCAAGGGTTTGAGTGCATGAATTCGAGCTTTTAAATCTGAATTGACGAGTTAGGCGTTATTCGCCGATAACGTATAGGGTGTTTTATCTGGATTTATTATGATGGCTGATCCGATTCCCAACTTGATCAAATGGATCAATTTGCCTACGCGCTTCGTGATTGTGGCGGTGGCCTTGGTTTTGGCGATAGCGGTGCCGCTCGTTCAGGTTTACCTCACAGAATCGGCAAAGATGCAACTGACGGAAAGGGAGATCACATGGTCGCGCTATGTGAGGCCTATTCTTCCTTTGGTGCAGGCCATCGAACGACACCAAAGAGCTTGGCAGTCGCGCTTAATCGGTGGTGCAAATGATCTGAAGGCAGAACATCGCGCATGGGTATCGATGACGGCCTGGGCGAAAAAACTGGCCGTCAATGACCACACCTTGGACGAACAGATGGGCTTGCAGCATTCCGTGGAAACGGTGGTGCAGACCATCAGTCAGATACCTGAAAATCCGACCTATCAACAACAGCATAATGTAAGAGAATCTGAGGATGATGCTGTCACCGACCTGTGGACTATTTATAATTCGGCCGCGACGGTGCTGAATTTATCGGCTGACCGGAACCCCACCACCCAGAGAGAGATCCATGCCGTTCAGGACAATCTTGTTGATTTGGTTCTCCAGACCAACCGGATTCAACGAGCGATCATCATGGCCCGCTCGCAATCGCACATCAGCAGCACATGGCGAGCTGCGGCCATTGAAACTGCACAGATGATCGACTGGCGCAATATCAGCATCATGACACAGGACCTGCGCGTTGAGACAAGCCCAACTATACCGCAGGGAACACAACTGCATGCCGCATTGAGCCGATTAAAAGTTGACGGTGGCCATCTGCTGAAGGACGCGCGTGCGTTGGCTGGGCCCAACCAAAACTTAATGGTATCTCTGAATTCCGCTGCGCGACACATCAACCGCGATGTCGATCAGGTTTTTAATTTGTCATTGGATCACATGCGTTCGCAATTGCAACATCAGTTGGCACGGCTGCGTTTGACGCTCCTCATGAATATCAGTCTTGTAATTCTTTTGACGGGCATCGTATGTGTTATTTTTTTTACAATGTACCGATCATTAACCGGCGCCCTTCTAAACAAATCTCTGGCGGAGCTCGACCTCCAGCAACTGAACAATCTGTACGCCACGCTCAGCAAGGTAAATCGACTTGTAGCCCATCGATGTCCACAGCAACAATTATTTGATGAAGTCTGCAGCATCATCACCAAGTCACCCCACTTTGAATTGGCATTTATTGCGATCACGGCAACACGGTCGAAACAATGCCGACTGGCACATTGGGCGGGATCAGCCGCCGAGTATCTGCATTCTATATCTCATCCTCAGCAAAAGACTCTACCAGCGGGGCTGCAACCCATTGATACGGCGCTGACAGGTCAGAGTTCGTCGGTGATCCATGACTTCAGGACAATGGGCTTTGATGCACCGTGGGCATTTGCGCTGGAAAAATTCGGTTTACGTTCAGCGGCAGCGTTCCCTTTGATACGTAAGGGGCACATTTTCGGCCTGCTGGCGGTGTATTCAGGCCGGCCGGATGGGTTCGCACCGACGGTTGTGGAAGTGCTTTCAGAAATAGCCAACAGTTTGTCGTTTGCCATTGAGGATTCAGACCGTGAGACACTGCGTCGCGCCGCAGAGCAGGCGTTGCGTGATTCAGAAGCTCGCTATCACATGGTGATGGAGGCTGCTGGGGACGCAATTATTTTGATGCAGAGCAACGGACGCATCCTGGAGGTGAATCGGCGGGCACTTGAATTACTGGGTTACACGCGCGAAGAAATGCTGGTGCTGCGTGGTCAGCAACTTTTCCCGCCGGATGTTCAGGGAGACGCCACAAACCGCTACAACCGCATCATCGCACACGGCGAAACCATTGATTCAACCACAACGATTACGCGAAAAGATATGCGATCATTCCCCGTTGAAGCTGTCGAAAGCCGCGTCGAGATGCATGGCAGATATATGGTGTTGAGCATTTTCCGCGACATCAGCGAACGAAAAGCCGCGGAAGAACGCATTCATTATCTGGCCTATCACGATTCCCTGACTGGATTGCCAAATCGCACTCTGCTGATTGATCGCCTGGAGCAGGCCATCCGCGAGGCGCACCGCCGCAACACCATGGCGGGCGTGGTATTTATTGATTTGGACAATTTCAAGAGCGTGAACGACACCTTGGGGCACGATTTTGGAGATGAGCTTCTTCAGGGAGCAGCCATGCGCATTCGCAGCGCCCTGCGGTCTGAAGATACGGTTGCACGCCTTGGCGGCGACGAATTTATTGTCCTCATTAAAGAGCCGCGATCTCCGGGAGATGTCAATCTGGTAGCGCAGAAGATTATCCAATTGATGAGCGTACCGTTTGTCATATCGGGACATACGTTTCATATTTCATGTAGCATCGGCATGAGCATCTATCCACGTGATGGTGTGGATTGCGGAGTTTTGCTGCGCACCGCTGACGAAGCTTTGTACCAGGTGAAAAAAGATGGTAAGAACCGTGCCACGTTCCACACCCCGGAAATGCACGCCGCCGCCATTGAGCATATACGCCTAGAAAATGATCTGCGTGACGCCCTGCGGAAAAACCAGTTGGTACTCCAGTATCAACCACAGGTTAATCTGCAAACAGGTAAGGTCATCGGTAGTGAAGCCTTGATTCGCTGGCACCACCCCGAACGAGGGATGGTGTCACCCATCAAATTTATTCCACTGGCGGAAGAAAAGGGCCTCATTTTGGAAATTGGCGAATGGATACTCCACGAGGCGTGCGCCCAGAATCGGCGGTGGCAGCTCGCCGGTATCCCGATTGTGCCGGTGGCCGTGAACCTATCCGCACTGCAGTGTCGCGAGCCCGGTCTGCCTGAAATTGTTCGACGGGTCTTACGCGATACGGGTTTGGACCCCAGCATGCTGGAATTGGAAATTACCGAAGGCACGTTAATGGCACAGACGGAATCGCTGCGCACGCGCATGATCGAGATAAAGGATTGCGGAATTCGCTTCTCGCTGGATGATTTCGGCACAGGCTATTCCAGCCTCAACTACCTGACGCGGTTCCCGATTGATACCCTGAAAATTGACAGCTCTTTTATCCGCGACATGATTGATGACCCCAAAGATCTGGCGGTAGTCGATACGATTGTAAACTTGGCAGAAAATCTTCAGCTTAAAACGATAGCCGAGGGTGTGGAAAAAATTGAACAAATTACCCTGCTCAAACTGCTGGGTTGCCATTCCATGCAGGGTTATTTTTTCAGTAGGCCGATAAACGCCGATGACTTAGGCAAACTGCTCTCTCAGGACATTCGCCTGGTCACATCACAGGGATCGCCGCCGCACGCCATTGCCATATGAAGGTATGTCAAAGGTGCCGACGCAACCGCCCTTCACCGCAGCCCGTCTGTGATTTTTTCGACGTCCGTATGCCATCAGGCACCCGATGCAATCAATCCGTCCACATTAAAATACCGGGCATCCGGGTGGTGCATCACCAATGCCGACGTCGACTGCTCGGGCTGGATCATCCAATTTTCTGATAGCGTGCAACCAATCCTGGCGGGATCCAGCAATGCAAAGAGTTTTTCCTGATCCTGCAGGTCGGGACAGGCGGGATACCCGAAACTGTAGCGGCAGCCGCGATAGTGACATGCAAAAAGGTCCCGTATGGTTGGGCCATCCTGGCTGGCGATACTCAGCTCCTGACGAATCCGCTTGTGCCACATTTCCGCCAGGGCTTCAGCAATCTGTACGCCGATACCATGAAAATATAAATATTCCGTAAACTCACCTTTTTCAAATAGCTGCTTTTCAAATGGTGTAATGGCGTGGCCAGCCGTAACACACATGACGGGCAGCACATCCATTCGGCCGCTGGTTTTCGGAGCGATAAAATCACTCAAACACCAGAATTTTCGATTGCCTTGCCGCGGGAAGTCAAAGCGCAACCACTGAGTTCTGGCGTCATCCCGATATACAATCAAGTCGTTATTTTCCGATTGGACGTGAAAGTAACCATAAACCACCTGCGGTTTAAAGAGCCCGATCTCGATGGACTTTTCCTTAATCCGTCTGAAAATGGGCTGCACATGGTCCTGAGTCCAGCGTCGGAATTCGTCGCGCGGCATAGTGCCACTTTTGAATTGCCACTGTCCCCGAAACAATGCCACTTCGTCAATGTAAGGAAAAATGCTCTCCACTGGAATATCACTTACGACGCGCACGCCCCAGAACGGCGGTGCTGGAATGGATGAATCCGTGCGGATGCCAACAGGGTTACGATGTTGCCGCTTTTCAGCGACTGCAGTGGGCGCAGGGGTCAGGGGGGCAGAAATCTGCCCACCAACACGACGTTGTGCCAATTCGGAATCCTCACCGGTAGCAACCAGAATCTCAAGTAACTTTCCGGCACCAAGGTGATCCATAATCCGCAGGCCTTCAAAAGCGTCTTTACCGTAAAAAAGCGGGCCGGTATAGATTTTGCGAAGATCCGATTCCACAAAAGTGCGCGTCAGCGCTGCACCACCCAAAATCACCGGCGTTTTAATACCCTGACGGTTAAGCTCAATCAGATCGTCTTTCATCACCAGCGTGGATTTAACCAGCAGGCCCGAAAGCCCGATGGCGTGGGCGTTGTACTTTCTGGCCGCGTCGATGATGCTCGTGATGGGTTGCTTGATGCCGAGGTTATGAACGGTGAAACCATTATTGGAAAGAATAATATCAACCAGATTTTTACCGATATCATGCACATCGCCGCGGACAGTGGCCAATACCAAGGTGCCGCGCGATGACCCTTCTGACTTGGGCATAAAGGGCTGCAGAAACGCCACGGCGGCTTTCATCACTTCAGCGCTTTGAAGTACAAATGGCAATTGCATTTTGCCTGACCCGAACAATTCGCCGACGGTTTTCATGCCGGCTAATAAATAGTCATTTATAATGGTCAGCGCGGGATATTTTTCAAGCGCCTCCTTGAGATGGTCCGGCAGTAATTGTTTGTCGCCGTCGATGATATGCCGCTGAAGTTTTTCCTCCAGCGGGAGATTATCCTCAACCGCCGCGTCCTTCTGTGGTGCACCCAAGGTACTCAGCAGCCCCAAGGGGTTGTAATCATCGGTACGCCGGTCATAGATCAAATCCATCGCCCAGCGGTAGTGCTCCGGATCAATGCGGTTCTCGGGCAATATCTTGCTGGAATGAACAATGGCGGATGTCAACCCGGCCTTTACACACTCATGGAAAAAGGCGCTGTTGATCACAAGCCGCGCGTATGGCTTAAGACCGAATGATACATTTGAGAGGCCAAGGGTTGTGTGACAGTTGGGTAAATGCCTGGATATTGCAGCGATGCCATCAAGCGTTTCAACGGCCAGCCGCCGCACTTCATCCTGCCCGGTAACGATGGGAAAAATAAGCGGATCAAAATAGATATCCGTTTCCGGAATACCGTACTTATTCACCAGCAGATCGTGCAGCCTCGTGGCAATCTGCAATTTGCGATCGGCCGTTTTAGCCATGGCCTCGGTTTTATCTTCGTCAATAGTGCCAGCCACGACTGCCGCGCCATAACGGCGCAAGACGGCGGCCATCTTGGCGAGTTTTTCTTCCCCATCCTCCAGATTGATCGAATTAACAATACACTTTCCCGGTGCCGCCTGCAGGCCAGCCTCAACCACATCCAACTGTGTTGAGTCGATCATCAGTGGCGCCGTGACTTCTTTCGCAAATCGCTGCACTACGCCGCGCATATCCGGTACGCCGTCGCGCCCAACGTAATCGACACACACGTCGATAACATGGGACGACTCTTTGACCTGTTCGCGGCCCATGGCCACGAGCGTGTCCCAATCCTCTGTCAGAAGGGCGTCTCTGAATTTTTTGCTGCCGTTGGTGTTGGTTCGCTCGCCTATAATGAGGACGGAATTATCCTGTCGGGCATCAATTGATGAATAGAGCGACGATACGGCACTGTGCTGAGCGTCCGGCTGGCGGGCAAACGCGTCGCGATGAACCGGCGTGAGAGTTGCAATTGCTTCGGCTACGGCCTGAATATGCGCCGGTGTGGTGCCGCAGCATCCGCCAACGATGTTAACTCCAAAGTCACGGATAAATTCCACATGAGCCTTCGCCAATTCCGCCGGGCCAAGAGGAAAATGCGTCCTCCCCTCATGCTGCACCGGTAAACCGGCATTAGGCTGAACAGATAAGAAGCGTGTGCAGTCACGGCTAAGCACCTCAACGTGTTGACGCATCAATTCCGGCCCAGTGGCGCAGTTCATACCAATCACATCAACCGGTAGTGCCTCAAGCGTGGTGATAACCGCCGGCATTTCAGTTCCGAGCAGCATCGTCCCCACGGTTTCCATCGTCACCTGCACCATGATGGGAACATGAATTCGCGCTTCGCGCATGGCATCGACCGCGGCTATCACGGCTACCTTGGCCTGCAGCAGATCAAAGCATGTTTCAATTAATATCACATCCACGCCGCCTTCAAGCAAACCAAGGATCTGCTCATGGTATGAAGCATGCATGAGATCAAACGTAGTGTTACCGAGGGTGATGGCCTTGGTGCCGGGGCCGACGGAACCGGCGACAAACCGCGGTTGCTCAGGTGTTCGAACCCCATCCGCTGCTTTGCGGGCAATCTGGGCGGCCACACGATTGATCTCGCGGCAGCGATCTTGAAGATCAAATTCGGCCAATACAATTTTACTGGCGCCAAAGGTATCGGTTTCCACCGTGTGGCTGCCCGCCAGGTAATACGACGCGTGAATATTTTCGATGACATCCGGGCGGCTGAGCACCAGCACTTCGGGGCAATTTTCCAGATTCCAAAAATCAGAAAGCTCCAGTTGCGCTTCAAATATCTGCGTGCCGAGGCCACCATCAAAAACCATGATGCGGTGACGCAGAAATTCTAAAAAAGGCGCCGGATTGGCACTGGTGTGGGGAATCGACATGGGGCGTTGAGTCGCCGGGATGGACGAGGTTTTAATGTTTTCTGAACGGTTGATCATCGATGAGATTCCCTCGATTAGCCCCGGCGGGCGGGTTTACGCGGCAACGGCGTGCGTTGTCCCGATTTTGCCCTCGCAGGCGGACTTTTTTGCTGTGCATCGCTTTGGGCTGTGGCCTTTAATAGTCGTCGCCGCTCTTTATCTATTTCCTTGCGTTCAAACCATTTCTGCGACGCGTTACGTTTTTGATCCTGGTACTCGCGGGAACTGGCATGCCGCAGCCACGCCACTTCGGCGTCGGTGAGGAACCGAAATTCTCCGGGCGACAGGCCCTTGATCGTTAATTTTTGGGCAATCGCGGCGCGGCATAGATCGCGTACGCGAAAACCGACGCGCGCCAGCACGCGGCGAATTTCCCGGTTGCGAGCCTCCGAAAGGCGCACTTCCAAAGTTGTAAACTGCCGATCACTGCTGATTAACTTGATTTTAAGCCCATCGGTGCGAACGGCCTTGCCTCGACCTGCCGGCCCCAACCACGCCCCTTTACGTATCTGCTCGATGGCTGCGGTACTCATTTTTCCATCAACCGTCACTATATAGAGCTTCTCAACTCCATAACTCGGGTGGGTCAGACGATTGGCTAATTCTCCGTCGTTGGTCATCAGCAGCAAACCACGTGAATCCATATCCAGCCGCCCGACTGGAAATAGTCGCTGGGGTATCGCTTTAACCAAATCGAAGACTGTCTTGCGGCCCGCCTGGTCCTGACGTGTCACCAAAATTCCACGTGGCTTATACAACAGCACATGCACCGGTTTTTCCATTTGGATCGGTTCAAGCAGTTTATCGCCCACGGTGACTTGCTCTTTGTCTGGATCAATCAAAATGGGCAGCGCGGTGCGGACGATTCCATTAACCCGCACCTGTCCATCGCGGATCAAGTCTTCGCTATGACGACGGGATGCGATGCCGCAATCGGCCATAAATTTTTGTAGACGCACTTGCATCGATTATTTTGCCTCATGTGATGCATTGTTGTTCGGCAGCCGGGCAGCGAGCACTGCACACGAGCTGACCACACGCATGTAACTGGACTGCTGATTCTGCTGTGCAGCCGGTAGTAAAACCGTATCGCCTGGTGCCAAAGCCACTCCACCCTGACCGGCCCAATGCAGCACCGCCTGGCCTGAGAGAATAACCCAAACCTGCGCCTGGCTGTCCAATAATGCGGATGGCAACAGAACAGACCCTTCGGCAAATTCGATTCTGGTTAAATCGAAGAATTCGCATGATACCAGTTCGCGCACCACCAAATCTTCATACTGGCGAGTGCGCAGAGAGACAGGTTCTGAATTTTTGGATTGGGAGTCAAACTTTACCACGTCCAGCGCTTCCTGCAGGTGAAGCGTTCTCGGGTGGCCATCCGTACCGAGCCGATTCCAATCAAAAATGCGGAACGTTGTATCGCTGGGTGTTTGCACCTCAGCCACCAGCACACCTGCCCCGAGTGCATGAACCATTCCCGACGGCAAGAAATGGCAATCGCCAACGCGAACCGGATAGCTCTGCAATATATCAGCCACCTTACCTGATTGAACTGAACTCTCGAATTGCTCCCGCGTTGTGCCCGGAATGCAACCTTTGTAGATTCTGGCACCAGGCGCGGCATCGATCACGCACCACGCCTCGGTTTTAAGGTGGGTACCGGGGTGGGTGCGGGTATATTCAGCCGTGGGATGAACCTGCACGGAGAGGTCCTCGCGCGCATCTAAAAACTTTATCAGTAGCGGATAATGGTTGTCGGTGCGGCCTGGTAAATACGCATCGCCATGCTGGGTGAGAATATCGCGTAAACGCGTACCCGCCCACTTGCCATTGGCAACAACACTGCTCATGGCCCCCTGACGGTCTGCACCCATTGAGTCGGCTTTGACGGATCCGGGCGGCAAATCGGCCAGTTCCCAGGATTCACCCCAACGGACTCCGTCACTCTTGTTCGGCGTCGGCTTCCCAAGAATACGCCGCAGTCGATCGCCTCCCCAGATCCGTGGTTGCAATATCGGCTTGAATTTTAATGGATATGCCATAATGATTTCTCGATTACTCCTGATACCCGTCGATACACCCAATTACGCATCCATGCATCGATACGGGTTTGAAGCCCCCAAGCGCAGCATACAAGTGTACGCGCAAGCGGTCTTAATTTCGCCCCGGCGCCTTCGTGGAGCATGCGCCTTGCGACTTACTGGCCTGAATTCTCAATGCCGAAATCCAAGCGGTGGCGCTTGCCACTAGGCGGGGCATGCAATATCATTCTATCCGGATAGACGGATTGTTCAAATGGATGGTGGTGAATGCCCGCCTCTGATAGAGCCAGTTCAATCAACCAATGGGTGCGTATGCTGCGTATGATTGCCGATCCGGTGCGCATTCGCATTTTACAACTGATGGAATCCGCCGGACGCCCGGCGCTGCGGGTGGGCGAATTGTCCGAGGCCCTGAAGATGCCGCAATCTACCATCTCACGGCATCTCAAAACGCTTCTGGAATCAGACCTCATCGAAGCTCGCCGCCAAGGAACCTCGATCTTTTACCGCCCCCTTTCCACCCGTGATACGCCCGGTCTGAAAGAATTGCAGCGTGTGTCGCACAAAGTGCTGCGCGATGATGACCAGTTGCAAGCGGATATATCGCGCCTGAATAAAATCCTGGCCCAGCGGCAGGATGACGATATCTTCGCCGATACCGCACCGGAATGGGATTCCATCCGTGGGCGCTGGTTTGGCGCGACGTTTCAATATGAAGCTATGCTTGCGGCACTGGTTCCTCAATGGGTCATTGCTGACATTGGCGCCGGCACGGCGTCGCTCTCCGCTGATCTGGCGCCGCACGTCCATCGCGTTTATGCCGTGGAGCCCTCGCCCGCCATGCTTAAGGCAGCCCGGCAGCGACTCTCGAACTGCGGGTGCAGCAACGTCGAGCTATTGGCCGGGTCCATGGAGCAAATTCCCCTGCCGGACGAGAGTGTGAATGCGGCCATTGCATGTCTGGTGCTCCATCACGTTGAAGACATTCCGCATGCACTGCAGGAACTGTATCGTATTGTCATGCCCGGCGGGTTTGTATTAATTATAGACCTTCTGCCTCACCATATTGACTATTTCCGCGAGAAAATGGGACACCGATGGATGGGCTTTAAGCCACAGGACCTCCAACAGCAATTGGAAGCCGAAGGCTTTGCGTTTGATCATTGGAATGCTCTTCCATCCCGCACCACCGTTTGGAAAGACACCGGCATACGTGTGCCGGATATTTTTGTTATGCGAGGGAGCAGACCGCACGCTGCGGATTTGTGACCCTCGGGAATCAAGGGCCGACCGATCGGCTCATTTTATTGTGAAAGGAACACAATCGATGTCAGTTGAACATGATGTAAAAGATTTGCATCTCGCCACCGAAGGACGCAAGCGAATTGAATGGGCCGATAAAGACATGCCCGTTCTACGAGCCGTACGCGAACGTTTTGAAAAAGAAAAACCGCTCACGGGATACCGCCTGTCGGCGTGCCTGCATATCACCACGGAGACCGCCAACCTGGCCCGAGCCTTGAAAGCGGGTGGTGCCGAAATAACCCTGTGCGCCAGCAATCCACTCTCCACGCAAGATGATAATGCGGCCTCAATGGTGAAGGATTTCGGCATTTCCGTTTTTGCCATTAAAGGTGAAGATCGCGACACCTACTACCGACACATGAACAAGGCACTGGATATTAAGCCTAATGTCACCATGGATGATGGTGCCGATCTGGTAAGCCTGCTGCACGGTGAACGCCAGAATTTAGCCTCTAATATTGTCGCATCTATGGAGGAGACGACCACCGGTGTGATCAGGTTGCGGGCTATGGAAAAGCAGGGCATCCTGAAATTTCCGGTCATCGCCGTTAATGATGCCCAGTGCAAACATATGTTTGACAACCGTTATGGCACGGGCCAATCCACACTTGATGGCATTATCCGTGCAACGGATCATCTGATCGCAGGTAAAAAGGTGGTTGTCTGCGGATATGGATGGTGCGGACGCGGTGTGGCGTCGCGCGCTCGTGGCATGGGTGCAACTACCATTGTGACGGAAGTGGATCCCATTCGCGCGATCGAAGCCACCATGGACGGCTTCTGGGTCATGAGCATGGAAGAGGCTGCCAAAATCGGCGATATCTTCATCACCGTCACCGGCAACACCAGTGTGATCCGCCTGGAACACTTCAAACGGATGAAAAACGATGCCGTGGTTTGCAACTCCGGCCACTTCAATGTGGAACTGGACTTGGAGGCACTGGCCCAGCATGCATCGAGCATCCGTAAAAACGTTCGCGAATTTATTGATGAATACACCATGCCCAATGGCTGCCGTATTCAGGTGGCCGGTGAAGGCCGACTAATTAATCTGGCGGCGGCGCACGGACATCCTGCATCGGTTATGGATATGAGTTTTGCCGTTCAAGCTCTGGCTACCGAGTGGGCGATTAAAAATAAGTCGTCATTAAAGAAGCAGGTTCATGATGTGCCCGCGGACGTGGATGCATGGGTGGCCCAGCTTAAACTCGATACCATGGGAATCACCATTGATAAGCTGACCGACCAGCAGCAGAAATACCTCAACAGCCACGACATGGGCACCTGACGCGGAATATCACGCAAGTGATGCTGTTGGTGGCCGGGAATCTATGTACTCTTGCCACC
>DZDI01000011.1 GCA_022730455.1 Phycisphaera mikurensis
CCGAAACGGGTGGGTGGCAATTTTTTCGGGCAGGGGCTAATTGTTATGTAGCATGGCGATTTTCCAGTATTGGGGCCACTGATTGCTCTGTTCCAGCGCCTCTAATGCCATGCCGCCTCGGCGTTGTCCGCATCCCATCGCCCTATCATTCACCACCCGGCGACGGCGCTAAACGCGGTGGGCGTGGATGGCATTCTCGGCCCTTGGGATGGATAGGGAGCAAGAGGTCTGCGTTGTAGAGTGCTTTGGTGGCTGCACGCGCGAAGCGAAACCGGCGGGCACGCGCCGCGCAGGACTGAGCAGGCTTGGATAGACAGGCCTGTTATCTATATCGGACAACACAGGTGATGAGATCATCAGGTTGCCGCTTTATATGTCCCGGCCACACGCCACGACAGAGTACAGATCAGGGGTAGTCTTGCCCGGCAGGCCGAATGACCAGATCGTTAATAAGAACGTGCGGGGGGCGGGTGACAATATACGCAATGGCATCGGCGACATCTTCCGGCTTGAGAAGCGCTCCATATTTTTCAATGGTTTTATAGAAATTGTCCCGGTCGTAACCGGCAACGGTCTGGAATTCTGACTCCACCACGCCTGGTTTAATGGTAGAAACGCGAATTCCCCTTGATGCGACCTCCCGCCGAAACGCCTCCGCCAAGGCCGTGATCGCCCATTTGGTTGATCCGTAAAAGCCGCTGAAGGGCGAGATGTGGTAACCGGAGACAGACCCCAGCACCACAATATCGCCAGCCCCATGCCGCACCATCCACTCGCCGCATCGGCGCATCAACCGCGCCGCCGAGAGGACGTTAAGCTTATACATCTCCTCCCACTGCGTTTCATCACTGGACAATAGTCCACCGGCCAATCCGCGTCCGGCATTTACAACGGCTATATCCAGCCGCCCGGTTTTTTCCAGACAAATAGCCAGACATCGATCAATTTCCTCCGTCCGGGAGATGTCAGCCGTAATGGCGATGGCCGTTCCACCCGATGCTTTAATCTCTTGGGCCGCGTCTTGAAGCTGTTTATCGCGGCGGGCGATGAGCACGACGACGGCACCGCGCCGGGCAAGCAGTATGCCGGTTGCCCGTCCAATTCCGCTGCTCGCGCCGGTAATAAGGGCTGTCTTATTTTTCAGTTCCACGTTCACGGCTGACTCCATCTCAAATCAGACACACAGACATATGCTGGTTATAGCGGTCATGGCCCTTATGCTGCCGCAAAGTCTGTGGCATCGAACTATAGAATCAGGCAATGCTGGCCAACGGCACTACCCGGGTGGCAAGATCGCTCATCGTATATTGTTTTTCCAATATAATAGGAAGGAGTACGCCATGGCTGTGTGAAGAATCGATCAGAAACATATTGCGCCCGATCACGCCATAGCCGGTATCCTGAGCCTGATGGCCGCAGATATACAGGTCCGCCCACCACGCTTTCGACAGGGTGTCCATTACCGCCTGAGTCTGATTCCGACCCCATATCAAATTGTACACCGAGCCCGCACGCTGATAATCCTCCCCGGTGAGCTGTCGCTGCAGAATGGACGGATCGAATGATGGTAAATCCGCATCAGACGGCAGAGAATGGGCCAGAAGCAAACCCGTTGCCGAGATCGCAGCCAGAGGCATGCTGATGACAAAATCGCGAAACGCGGCCGATACGTTGACACCCTTGGCCCCATACCAAAGTCCGTAAGCCCTATTAAAACGCTCGGTGAGATCGTACCCATCTTTTACGATGGCAACGCCCATAATCTGCGCAAGGTCATGATTGGCAAGCAGGAAATGTACCTGCCCCGGGAAATCCAACGCCCATTCACAGGCTTCCGTAAGGAGCTGCAAGCTTGTATCCTCGCCATCGGCCCCAAGGGCTCCACCGTGAATCAGTTCCTGAAGAATAACGTGGCGATCGGGAAAGCTTGCTAAATTGGCAAAACTTTTGATTCGTTCAAAATTTCTTCGATGATTGTGCAAGTCACCGGTAACGATCAGTTCACCGCTGGTGGGCAGATGCAGCTTGTTGCCATTCCGCAGCGGATGGTTCCGGTTGTAATCGGCCACGGCCAAGAGCATATCTATCATCTGTCGTGAAGACACTATTTAAATTCCATCTGATGTGCAGCGTGCGGCTGAATGTCGGGGCGATTGCCAAAAACACCTGCCACCTGTGGCTCTGAACACGCAACAACGGTCACGTTACGGTGTCAGCCTCCTCCGTCGATTTACCTGAATCAGCGTCTTTATTGGCAACGCGCGTCAGTTTTACAGAACTTCCCATGCTCAAAACAAACTGCAAACGATTGTGAACCTCATCCATCGACTTAGGCCGGTCAGATGGGCGATTTTCCACGCATTCAAGTATCAGGCGCGAAAGCGGGACAGGTATCCTGGGATTCACTTCATGGGGCGGTACCAAAATCCTCGTATCGATTCCACTCACCCCGGATCGCTTTCGCGGAATAACAGTGGGAACGTGCCTGTCGGTTACGCACCAATAAATCGTGGCACCAAAATTAAATATGTCGGTGGCTGGCGTAAGCGGCCCCAATGCGACCTGCTCGGGAGCAATATAATCGGGTGTGCCCTGAATTCGGTTTTTAACAGTACCTATTGAACAGCTTTGACCGAAGTCGATTATTTTTGAGGTATTGCGACTATCCACCAGGATGTTATTTGGCTTGATGTCGGCATGCACATATCCCATTTTGTGCAGCACTGCGAGTCCATCAGCCACCTGGCAGGATATCTCCAATAGAGATTTGAGATCAGCCGGGCGTTCCACATCCAGTGCCGTACCGTCAAACATGTCCATAAGAAGATGCAATTCGTTCAAGGCAAGAAACTTGCGGCGTCGAATCAGGCGATGGCTTTTCCGCAGAACGGGATGAATAAATTGGCTGCTGATAGCATATTCCTGCTCCGCCTGCTCAATAAACTTATCATCATCGGCAGTCCGCCGAATGACCCTTTTCAGGGCGTAGAGCTGCCGTGTACGGGTTTCACAAACCGCGTAAATGGTGCTGCGAGCTCCATATCCGAGACATGAGAGCACGTCAAAACCAGGGATTTCCGGCAGTATTTCCGTTGCTGGCACCATCTACGATGCAACTCTCCAAAAGCCAACCGTCCGTGCCGCTTACAGCACGCATGCACTCACCCCGTGATGAGTATGCCTTCCGCCATAAATTTCAAGCAAATCGGCACCACCGTCGAGCTCCTGCCCAATGCGCTACAGCAGGCGCATGAAAAGGCCTATACGGTTAATGCGGATACGCGGAGGACCAAACATTGTTTTGGATCAACTTGGCGATTAGCGAGCGAGGAGCGTATCGAGGCGGTGAGTCAACCGAATTTCATCGGCTGTTGCCTTGCTGCGCGGGTCAAGATTCCACTCACACAGGACGCGTGAATCAGGGATACCAAGTTTCCGCTGCAGGCCTTTGACCAATGCAGCCGTGGCTCTCAGTTGCCCGTTTGAAATCTGCCGATGACCAAAGTTACCAATCAGACAAACACCAATGGCATTTTGATAGGGATTGGGAACAGTATGATAAAAATAAGGCCATGTACGATAAGGTGCAGCGGGCTGTTGGCCCCGCCACGATGACCCAACCTCTATATTGCCACTGGGATATCCCCAAGGATTATTTGCATTGTCAACGACAAACTGAAAATTCACAGAAGCTCGTTGCGCCATTTTCGATCCAGTGACACCCCCGATCTGTCGGCCGGACGCCAATCCGGCCAAATTGCCGACCGACTTCCCCGACTGATACAGGATGATATAGTTCCACTGCGACCTACGCAATGGCATCTTAGGTTTTATCAAGGAGCTGATGGACTGAGCTGATGTGTCCGCCTGCATTAAAAGGGGGGACGTCGACGCACTGGTCAGGGGTTGATTTTGCATGAGACTCAGCAGCACGGCGCTGAACGTGAGTGACGTGAGCAAACTGACCATTACCGTAAAAACGCGCCGGTGGCTGATGGGCTTTTTGGTCACTCCATTGCCTTTTGTACTTTTAGAGCCCATAGGAGCAGTCCACGTAAGCACACAAACAACTCACCTGACGTGTTTGTCGGGTGATAAATCAAAAAAACATTAACAAAACTACCATTTTTTCCGTTTTTCGGGCATTCGCATGCCACGCCTGCAACCTTCATCTCGGCGGTGCTCCACGGGTAATCCTCTCTTCTCACCGACTGCGCCTGCAGAATATGGCCAAACCTTCTCTTACGTTCGAAATTATAATTGCCACATATTAAATTGCAACAAAGTTGGATTTTTTCTCCACTTATTGCCGATTTTCCCTTGATGCGGCGGACAATCGCTCATGTATTTGTTTATCTTCGGGAGTCGCTCTCTATCGAACCCAATGAATGGACTTCCGCGTTCGCTTTCTTCGGCACCTCATTGGATGGTGAGGTAGCATGGCTATTGGGTCATAAATGGGAAGCCTTTTCTTTGTAATGGTTGACGCTATGATTCTCCGACGATACGCTGGCTGGTAACAAATCGTTCGCAGCAGGTTGATAGAGAGACGTGTGTAGGTCTGAAACATTCACCGCTGTTGCCGCCGCTGGTGATGGAGCGCCGGAGAAGATCAAGTGAGGAGTCCGATATGAATATTGATAGACTTGCGAAAAAGGCAAAAAATCTGACCATGCTGGCGTTGTTGCTGGGCTTGGTGGAATTGCTGGGCGGTTTGGTTCTGATTGCCATGTCCCTCACGCATGCCAGCCAAGTGGGTCATACTGCCGCGGCGAGTTCAGCAGCACTGGATCTTGGCATTGCGGCAGGATGTCTGCTGGCGTGCACGGGGCTGGTTACGGTTGCCGGCGGAGTGGTGCTTATGCCGCTTATCGACCTCCGCATACTGAGCAAAGCTGAAGAAAATTGGCATTATGAGCAACTGCGCGGAGCGGCGGAAAGTCATCGGCAAATACTTGAGGCCATACGCGAGAGTACCACCCTTTCCGATCAGGCCAAGCAGATTGCGTATCGTCATAAGGATCGTGAGACTCTGCGTCACGCCATTCGTGAAGACATCGACAAAAACGATTATGAAGCCGCGTATTGGTTGGTTACAGAAATGGAAAAGCGGTTTGGCAACCGCGCTGAGGCATCGCAATTGCGAGAGCTGATCGACAGTTCGCGTAAGGGCTTTATTGAACGCGAGGTGCGTGAATCGTTGGATCATTTTGACCAGCTCCTCCGACGCTTTGATTGGGCCGGTTGCCATCGCGAAATGGATCAACTCATGAGGCTCTTCGGCGGACATTCCGAAGTCCAGCATCTGCCGGATCGCATCGCCAACGCTAAAGAGACGCACAAGCGGGAACTGCTCAAAGAATGGATGGATTCCGTCCAGAAGGATGATGTAAACCGCAGTGTGGAGTTGCTCAAGCAACTGGACCAATATCTGACACCGGGTGAGGCCGAGAGTTATATTGAAATCGCCCGTGATGTATTCAAGAAAAAACTGAATCATCTGAGTGCGCAGTTTTCGCTGCATGTCACAGACAGAAATTGGAATGACGCCGTGCGAATTGGCCAGCAGATCATCGATGAATTTCCCAATACACTCATTGCCAAGCAGGTCAAGGATCGGATGCCGATATTGCAGGAGAAGGCGGCGGGAATTTCAATACCGGCGGCTGGTTGACTATCCGGGTCACCCCCGGGCGGCCTCCGATGCAAAGGTCTCCGCAGGCGTAATCTTCGATCATCTTCCGGGGTTACCTCTTAAATTGTCACAGATAACAATACGGCGTGTATGAAAATATTATTTTTGGCATCCGGAGCGTTTGCGGTTCCCACCCTTCGTGCCCTGGCGAATGATAGTTCCCACCAGATAGCCATTATTACCCAGCCAGATAAACCGGGCGGGCGCGGACGCCAGTTGATTGCCACCCCGGCGGCTCAGGCCGGTGCACAATTGAATGTACCTGTGATTAAAACCCCGTCGGCCAACAGCCTGTCGCCTCACCTGCCAATCGACAAACCAGATTTGCACTTGGTGATCGCCTTTGGTCAAAAATTGTCCGATGAATTTACGGCCCGTGCCCGGCTCGGCGCCATTAACCTCCATGGATCTCTGCTGCCGCGGTTCCGGGGCGCCGCACCCATTCAATGGTCGATTTTGTCCGGAGACGCCATCGCGGGCGTCAGTGTGATTCGGCTCAGTTCGGTAATGGACGGCGGACCGATTTTGGCACGCTGTGCAACACCCATCGGACCATCGGAAACATCCGGCGAATTGCATGACCGACTGGCCGATCTGGGGGTGGAGGCGGTATTAGAAACTATCCAGCGATTGTCCGCTGGGACGGCTACTGCGGAGGTGCAGGATGAAACGCAAGCTACGCGGGCACCCAAACTGGACAAATCCATGTCGTGGGTAGATTTTTCCAAGCCGTGCCGCGACGTATCGTGCCGCATCCGCGGGCTCTCACCCTGGCCGGGGTGCCACGTCACCTTGCTGCCGGCGCAGGGCGGGCAGCCTGTTGAACTTCGATTAATTAAGGTTGCCGCAGATATTCAAGCCGTCCACCAGCGTCCACCCGGCGTATTTATTAATCGCACCGATGTCGCATGCGGATCAGGGGTCGTCAAGCTTTTGACCGTTCAGCCCAGCAATCGTGCTGCCATGTCGATGACGGATTTTATTAATGGCCATGCCATTGCAGCGGGAGACGTACTCATCAGCAAGCCGCCATCCGGCTGAATTCTTTAACAGCAGGTGCGATGGCGAGGTTAATTTGGTACTAATGATAATCCCGATACAGGTCATCAATGACCTGATCTTCCCACCCGTTAACGTTACCGATGTAGTGATTGACCATCACTGAAAAGATAAAGGTGTGGTGATGATCCCACAGGTATCCGCTCAGCGTCGATGCACCAGTAACGTGCCCATCCTTAGCCCGAATGTGCGCGGCAGCCGGTGAACCGCGGAAGCGATAAATGAGCGTACCGTGGCCCGGGCGGCAGAGTGAATCTACAAACACTTTGGCATCAGGCAGCATGAGGTCATGAGCCAGTACCTCCACCAGAACACTCGGGGCAATATGGTCGTGATGCGAGAGGCCCGATCCATCCACCATATGGACAAGTTGCAGATTGATGCCTATGGATTTGAGATATGCCATAATGGCCGCATCACCGTTGACCCAACCGCCAGGTTTGCCGGTCGCTAAATGCCCAAGGAGTTTGCACAGACACTCCGCCATCAGATTAATGCTGTCTGTATTGGCGCGGTGGAGAATATCGACAAGTGGTGTCTGATAAACGGCTACCAACTGCGGCAAATCAGCAGCCGAGGCAGCCGAGAGGGTTTTGCGGATGACCTGCCCTGTAACGGCAATGCCGGATTCCCGCAGCACATGGCGGAACACCGCACCGGTATAGAGGCCGGGATCATGAATGGTCACCTGCATGTAGTAGTTACTTGACGCGTTGACGGTTCCGCGTAGCGATAGATTATTGCTTCCCGGCGGCCGCCATATCCAGACGCTTTCATTCGGACCGCGCTGCGCCTGAATGGTAATGGGTGTATATGAAGTGTCGGGGATCAAGTTCACGCTCAGGCTGCCGTTGGCGTTAATTTGCGGAGACCACTGCACGCAATTCATCGCAAAATTAAGCCCCCCCACTTCGGCTTCGTACCAGTAAAGCCTCTGCGAGGCGGGGGTGGGCCATTTTTGGTTGAAAAAATGATGATTAAAAATGGAATCATCAATGTAAATATTATGGACGCTGTTAACGCCGATTTTCTTGAGTTGCGCCGCCCAGTCGTGAAAAACCTGCGTAACCTTCCATCCCGCCCGCTGGCAGAGCACTGGATCCCCCAAGGCGGGGTCGCCGCCGCCGACAATCACCACGTTATTTCCCACCCGATAGAGGCGCGTCTTGATCGTCGCCTTGGGTCCCAGTTTGGCGAAGGCCGCACTCGTGGTGAGCAGCTTTCCATTGCTGCCGGGCATCAGTGGCAGGTCCGCATTGTGTTCATAAATCGGTCCAATGCCCGTACGCCCCATTTCCGCCAGGCAGATACCCACCTGTGCACCACGCAGTTGAGGCGATCCAAGCAGTGCGGCTATCTGGCCCGACAGCGTGTCGGCCTTCACCGATTGCACCTGCAATCCGCCAAGTAAAAACACCACTCCAGAGATGAATACAATGAATCGATGGTACATCCTTGCACCTTAAAAAAACAACCTGCCTGGACCGGAACTCCTCCAATCCAATACTGGTACGCCGAAAATCCGTTTTAGTGCGAAACCGGCGACCCTATCTGTTTGCCTAACTCATCCAATTTTTTCTTAAGCAACTCCTGCGTGCTTGCCTCCAGATTAAGTCGCAGCAATGGTTCGGTATTGCTCTTGCGTACATTGAACCACCAAGTGTCATATTGCACGGTAATGCCGTCCAGATAATCAATCTGGGCATCGGCATATCGCTCGGCAAGCCGTGCGATAGCCGCATCCTTGTCGGCCACCTCAAAATTAATTTCCCCGCTGTCCTGCCAGCGCATCAGTGGTTTGAATATCTGGCTGGCGGGCTCATCGCGACCGCTGAGCACCGAGAGGACACAAGCAAAGGCGATGGCCCCGCTGTCGCAGTTGAAATTATCACGAAAGTAAAAATGACCGGACAACTCGCCCCCAAAAACTCCATGCCTTTCCGCAAGCGTCTTTTTCATAAAGGCATGGCCAACCCTTTCACGCACAGCAATGCCGCCTGCATTTTCAATTTCTTCCTTTACCACACGGCTGGATCGCAAGTCAAAGACGACCGCAGCACCGGGATTGTCACGTAGAAAATGCGACGCCAGAAGCGCTGTGACTATGTCACAGCGTAAAATCCGCGCCTGCTCATCAATAAAGATGCACCGGTCGGCATCGCCGTCAAAGCATACGCCAATATCCGCACCCGTTGAAAGCACCAGTTCCTGCAATTGCCGCAGATTAGCATCCACCAAAGGGTTGGGCTCATGTACAAAAGAACCGGTTATTTCCATATTGACCGAGGATATTTTCAAATTCGGATTATTCAGAAATATATCCGGGATAAATTTACCCGCCATTCCATTGCTGCCGTCAATGGCAACATGCAGAGGCCGCTTTAAATGCAAAAATTGCAGCACATGCCGACGATATCCCTCGGTGAGATCCTTCTTGATTAAATCACCGATGACGTTGGCCGCCGGCCGATGGGTCAGCTTTTCGCACATGGCTTGGATGTCTTTTAAGCCTGTGGCCTCACCAATCGGCGTAGCCTTCATACCGCTGATTTTGAAACCATTGTACTGCGCCGGATTATGCGATGCCGTAGTCTGAATTCCACCGCAGCACTTTACCGCGTTGACGGCATAGTAAATCATCGAGGTGTCAATCATACCGATATCGACAACTGTGACCCCGGCCGCCCGGATGCCATCCATCAAGGCCGACGCCAGTGCAGGACTGCTGGGGCGCATGTCCCGCCCCACCACCAGCCGTTTGTATTCTGAATCGCTGGCGCGTTCCGCTGGAATATTTTTCGCTAAAAAGGTGGCACTGGCATAGCCAATCTTCCATGCAGCATCTTCGTTAAGAGGATCGGGATATATACTCCGCACGTCATACGCTTTAAATAGCTTATTGAACACGACTACCTCCGCCAGACAAAATTTTACATGCCCATACGCAACCAACGTTATACCACGGCGGCCAACTGAATCCGAAACCGCCAGTTCGTGCATGTTAATGCAGAGCCGATGCTTCATCTACCGCCCCTGCCCTCAAACCGCAGACTTCGATTAAAATGGACGTGCGATGCCAAATCATCCTATGACAAGCCGACAATGTGCACTGGATATTATGCGGCGGCTGCAATCCGAAGGCTTTGAGGCCTATTGGGCGGGTGGATGTGTACGAGATCAGCTCCTAGGCGTTGACCCGAAGGACTATGATGTCGCCACCAATGCGAGGCCCCTGGATATAAGGGCCTTATTTCCTCACAGCCAAACGGTCGGGGCGGCCTTCGGAGTGGTCATCGTTCATTACCAGGGCCACACAACCGAAGTTGCCACCTTCCGCACCGACGGTGCTTATCGTGATGGGCGAAGGCCCGAGAGCGTTCAATTTGCTACTGCATGCGATGACGCTCAGCGTCGTGACTTTACGATCAATGGCATGTTTTTTGATCCAATACACTCCACGCTTGTGGACTACGTAGGTGGGCAAAGAGATGCTGCAAATAAACTGATTCGCGCGATTGGCGATCCGCATGCACGCTTTGCGGAGGATCACCTGCGTATGATGCGCGCCATTCGATTTGCCGCGCGTTTTAATTTTGATATTGAACCTGCGACATTCGCCGCCATCCAGCATCTGCACGAAAAAATAAAACTCATCAGCCGCGAACGCATCGGTTTGGAACTCAAGGGCATTCTGGCGGCAGCTCATCGTGTGCGCGGCATAGCCCTCCTAGCCCAAACGGGATTGCTGTCCGATATCTGGCCGGTGAGCATCGAACTCCATCGTCGTGACGGTAGCCCGGATATTTCTGACATGCTCAAGGCCGGATGGCTGGCGAAATTGCCCCCGACCTCGGCATTTGAAATATCTCTCACGGCGTTGGTTCACGACCTGTCTGAAAATAAGGCAGCCGATCCGCAATTTTGGCCAAAGTTACAAAGTCAGTTGATGCTGAGCAACGACGAAATTAGTTCGGCCGCGTGGATATCCCGCCATCTGCACGATTTGCGCCAGTGGCACAGTCTAGCGCGCAGCGAACTAAAACGCCTGATGTCGCATCCGAAGTTTCCCCTGCTGGACAAACTTTATTTCTGCATCCATGAAGATACCGAACTGCAGAAATTTCTGTCCGAATTAAGCGCCGAGGGCGTTAAGCCCGAACCCTTTATCACGGGCGCCGATCTTATTTTGATGGGCGCCCGGCCCGGACCGGATTTTAAGCAATGGCTCAACACCCTTTACGATATGCAACTGGCTAACGCTTTTGCCGATAAGCAAGAAGCCATGGTTCGCGCCCGTGCAATGGTTGCCAGCCAACCGGGCCAGCCTTGATATCAGATCCCAATTATCGACGCGCCCTGAGACAAGAAAATGAAACGAGTTGCGCGTATGATCGTGTTGATGAGTGATGGCCCATTGAACGAAGGAGTCAGCCGCCATGTCGAATACCACCCCAACCACCACCGACAGCCATGAACGTCCCACCGCCCCACCGCCGGCACGAGGTTCGGCTCCGGCAGCGGTTGCCGAGCCGTCCAGTCCGCGTGGAACCGCCAAGGCCAGACAATATATATCATTCAGCTTTTATAAGCTGATGCCTGAATTCCGGCGTCTTGATATCGAAACCCAAAAACGCCATATGAATGACTTGGTGGGTTTAGTAAAGGCTAATGACCCATCCAAGATGTTCCTGCTGGTCTACAGTTGCGTCGGCACACGACCGGATGTAGACATTATGTTCTGGAAAATCAGCTACGCTCTGGACCAGTTGCAGCATTTTTCCGCAGCGATTAATCGGCTTCCGATTGGCGGATACTTGGCAACCCCTTACAGCTTTCTGGCCCAAAGCAAACGCAGCACCTATGTGGACAAAATTGATCCCGCCCACGATGATACCCGCACCTCCATCGTCCCCGGCCAGCGAAAATATAATTTCATCTATCCGTTTGTTAAAACCCGTGATTGGTATTTGCTCAGCAAGCAGACGCGGCAAGGTGTGATGGATGAACATATCATGGTGGGCAATAAGTATCCATCCGTGAAACTCAACACAACCTACAGTTTTGGCATTGACGACCAGGAATTTGTGGTCGCGTTTGAAACCGATCAGCCGGGCGACTTTCTCGACTTGGTTCAGGAGCTTCGAGAAACGGAAGGTAGCCGTTTCACGCTGCGGGATACCCCCATTTTCACCTGTGTGCAGACACCCATTGAAGCGTTGGTTAAAGACTTAACAGGTGTTTAGCGTGCGGCTTCAGTCGGTAATGGAGAAACGGGCTTTTGGCTTAATGGATAAGATGGTGCCGTTTGCTGGAGTCCGTAAATGCCGGGTAACCCTACGAGGACGGAGTTCAAAAATCAGGCGCCTGAACCGCCTGTCCGTGAGATTGGACAGCAAACCCACCGAAGTTGGTACAAAATATTCGGCGAATACCCCATGACTCGACATCCATTTTGGAATTTATTCTGTGGTGCGATCCTGACCCTCGTGGCCGTAAGTGGGAGTCGAGGTGCCATCGCAGCCATCGCGGCATTAAGCCCGAGGAATCCGTCGGCATTGATGCCGGCCATTATGCAAGCCTATCATGCAGACTGGGGAGAAGTTGTCATTCCGCCCGGTGTGTACAAACTCCCTGAACCCCGCGGCGGCTTTTATCTATCTTTTGACCATATGAAGAGCTTCCGAATTATCGGCAAAGGGGTCACACTGCTGCGTACGGATCCAACCAAGGGTGGCATCGAATTCCATCGATGCCGCAATGTAACGCTGGATGGTGTTACTCTGCGGTGTGATCCCATTCCCTATACGCAAGGGCGGATTATCGCTATGAGCCGGAAGAAGCATTTTCTGGATGTTCGGATTAATTCAGGCTATCGGACGGACATACCTGACCCGCTCATGGTCGCAACCGTTTTCAACCCCCAGAGGTTTCAGATCACGGCTGGTAGCTGCGACATATTTTCACATCATATAACCAGCATCGGGCGACGGACGTTTCGTATTTTCACGATGTCACCTCTCACGTCCATACGCATTGGCGATCTGCTGGAACTTCGCGGCCATGGCCCACCCGATGTGGCGAATATTGAATGCCGTCGCATGACTATTGAGCACGTAACGATCATGGCCGGGACGGGATTTTGTTTTTATGAGCAGGGAGGAGGAGGCAACCGATATATTGATGATTCGATTGTGTATCCGCCCAAACCGCATGGAGCCACGCTTCCGCCGCTGCGAGCTTCCAATGCCGACGGACTGCACAGCAACTTCGCGCGCCATGGCCCAATCGTGGTGGGGTGCCATTTTGAAGGAATGGGTGATGATGGCATCGCCATTCATGGCTGGTATGCAATGTTGCGGCGCTCCGCTGGGCGGCGGTGGATCGTTCTGTTTCCATATGGAACCCCATATGGAAACACCAAGTTTTTCCGAGCGGGTGATCGGCTGAAGCTCTACGATCCCGGGGGCGGGTATCTGGGGCAGACACGATTGGTGAATATCAAGCGTTTGGCCAGCTATAAACCGAAGCGATCCACATCACTGCCAGACATAAAACAAGGCGCCTTCGACGGTCCGCACTTAAATTTTTATGAGGTGACGGTCCGCCACCAAATTGCCAAAAGTGGCTTTGAAGATCGCATCTGCGACACCAACGCCATTGGCTCCGGATTTATTGTGCGTCACTGCGTCATTCTCCAGAATCGGGGACGCGGCATGCTCATCAAGGCCGACAACGGCATCATTGAGGATAACACGGTCGATGGCAGTTCCGTGGGTGGAATTGAAATTACGCCGGAATTTTGGTGGGATGAGGCCGGGTGCAGCTCTCATCTGCTTATTGAAGGCAATACCATTGAACACGTGGGCTATGCCAGCACCGACGTGCCGGGATGGTATCAGGCCGGGGCGCTAAGTATCTGCGCCAACACACATACCCAGGCGGTCGGTTTTGGACATGCTGATATCGTTGTGACTGACAATCGTTTCGTCAACAACGACGGTATGAATATCCTGCTCACTGATGCTAAAAACGTGCTCCTGGCGGGCAACGTATTTTTAGGCGCCATGCGTCAGCCGAATGATCGCGGCGCGGCATTTCATTTTGATACGTCCAGCCTGATCTGGCTGCAGCAGTGCAAAAATATTCTCTTTGCGGACAACCGTGTCATCCGTCCCGGCCCAGCGATGAAAACCATGGTGGGCGTAGGGCCGGATGTCAGCCATGTAATGGGCATAACCCAGCAGCATGTCGCCGGGACATTCGGAAAACTCACACAGGGCCCTCATAGGCTGCAAAACCGGTGACCATTGTCTTCACTCATACATTCCAGTTCGGAGGTTTGCAGCGGTTCGGCCACTTACGTGAGACCGGTCTTACCAAACAGGCTCAGCATCCATTGCAACTGCACGAGTTTTTGCTCAAAGCCGATGGTGCCATCATACCCTTATTCTTACCTTCGCTAACGGGTGGTGCGCCTACTCTTGGTTTTATGCCATTCGGCACAATGCTTTTAATGCGTAGCATCACTGCGGCATGAAAATATTGGCCCATTTCGATGGGGCGGCTCATTTCGCCGTCTTGATTGCGGCATTCACTGGTCGGGTGCGAAATTGCTGCGGCGACATATTTAATTCACGGCGAAACACGGTTGGCAGGTGCGTAGGAGAAGAAAATCCGGCGAGATAAGCAATTTGCTTGATCGGCAGTTGTGTCTCGCGCAACATCCGCTGGGCCCGCGCCAGACGGCAGACCGTCAGTTCCTCCAGTACCGTGCGCGAACGGGCCGCCCAAAATCGCCGTTCCAGCGTCCGGCGTGCTATGCCAAGTTGCCGGGCAATGTCACTAACCGACAAATCCTGGTGGCTGTAATTCCAAATAATAGCCAGCGCGGCATTCGTCACCGCATCATCGGAACTGGGCGTTTTGCCCGCACCGGACGAACGACGTTGAGGTGTAACACCGCCCTCGTGGCGACTAAACAATCCGGCGAGTAAAGCCAACGCGGCAAATGATGGGCCAAACGAATCGCTGCTCTCCGCGACGGTGGCTTGTACAATACTTTCCATTCCGTTGGCCAAGGTCTTCCTTCGGTATACCTGCCGCACTGCCGAGGCCGGATCGATTACTCCGGCATGCTGCCAGATGTGCGGTATTTGGCCGTTGAATGAAATCCAATACTCATTCCAACCGGTCGTTGAGTTGGGGCGGTAGCGATGCCAGACATTCGGTAATAACAGCATCGCCATACCTGCATGAATTTTGACCTTTCCGGTTTCGTGCGATTCAAATACACCCTTTCCCCGGTCAATGTAAACCAGTTGATATTCCGGCAGTACCCGCCCGGTATCCCAGGAAAACTCGTACATATCGGGATGCGAGGGAAGTGGATACGGCTGACCGCGCCCAACACGCTCAGAACCCGCTCCAGTAAGGTAAAAACCCGTGGCAAACACGTTGTCGTCGACCGGAAAATAACGATGGGAGGTGCCGCTTTTTAACAAAATAATGCCTTCCTTTCGCATACGATGATGATACCGACACTATGAATCATACGATTTTAAGCACTTAAACAGCTTACACAGGGTGCGTCGCAAAATCAAATAGTTTTCGCCATTTTCTAGCCCGGTTGGTGGTCGCCGTGGTAAACACTCTTGGCCTTGTGATGGAATTTACCATTGAAATAGCCTTCTGGTGCGTAAAGGTTCAGAGTCTTGTTAAGGCTGCGGCAGGCGTGACAGTCTCTGCCGAAATGGACGGATAGTTAAAACGCCGATATCTACTGCCGGCCTGTCGGAGGCATCTCCTCTTTTTTCACTGCCTAGTGCTCTGTCACGCCTACAAATTAGGATTGACGGTGGGCCAGGGGGTTGTGGGCGCGAAGCGAGGAGGATGGTGTATGGGGACATAAATTGATGACGAGCGACAAAGCCCACGGCCCCTTCGCCCCCGCCCTGCAGGGTTGTCCGCAAACGCCCCACCTGCGGCGTCGCATCGGCTCAATGGGTCTACGGACCCGGTTTTCGCCGCTGGCTCCTTGCAGTTGGGGCGTTTGCGGTCAATCAATCCGAATTTGTAGGCGTGACAGAGCACTAGTTTCAACACCGGCGCCAGCCAATTCGCAGTTCGGCGGCACGACCTATGCTGCAAACCCTGTTGCCAACCGGGAAGCAAACGCACACTTTGCCGTCTTTTAGAAATTCAATAGCATCACTTAGCATGCGTTCGGCATGAATATACCACAAATAACAAGATTCTAAGCACGTAAACGGCAAAACAGGGTTCGTCGCAAAAGCGCATTAAATTTTTTATTGGATTTTACTTGCACTCACTCCGGCCATGGTGTAGGCTTTGACCTGCACGTTTGAATTCTCTCTCGAAGAGGAGGCAAAACACAGCACGGGCGGTACCAAAACCTGAGATATGTGGCGATGTGTAACCACCCGCGTATAAGGCTGCCGGAAACGCGGGTAAATTGATATCTTAAATGCGCGGAACACGCGTAATAAACACTATTTACTATTTATATCCATATTTACAGAGGTTTTAAAAATGAATTCCAAGGCATCCTCATCGGCATCTCACCTATCTTATCCCGCGGTTTCGCGTCGTGTGGTAATGCAAGCCGCCGCCCTAGCCGTGGTGGCGGGCCGTGTCGGGCGGGCTGGCGCCCGTAGTACCGCATCGAAAACCGCGGTACCCACCAACCTGACATGTGAATACCTGGTTAACCCCCTGGGGGTGGGCACCATGCAACCCCGGCTAAGCTGGATGTCGAGTTCAACGCGACGCGGTGATCGGCAGACGGGGTATCAAATTCTCGTGGCACGCGATGCGGCCCTGCTGAAACCCGGCAAGGCGGACGCATGGAATTCTGGACATGTGCCATCGGACCAGAGTGTTTTAGTTCCTTATGCCGGCGCAGCCTTATCGGCAGGAAAAAGATATTGTTGGACGGTGCGGACGTGGGATGCACAGGGCAACGTCAGCAATTTTTCACCGGCGGCCGTCTGGGAAATGGGCCTTCTTAGGCCGACCGATTGGGCACCGGCTCAGTGGATTGAATTGCCGGCAGATACCCGGAGTTCCCCGTTGGTGCTGCGGCCAGTACAAACCGGTTCCATGAAAACGCCGACGATGGAAAAAACCTTTCCATCCCCCTTGTTTCGCAAAAACTTCTTGATCGGGAAGACGGTTTCTAGGGCGCGAATGTATATCGGCGGGCTGGGGTATTACGAACTGTTCGTAAACGGCCGGCGCATGGGCGATCACCAGTTGGATCCTAGCATGACCACCTATGATGCCCGAGCTTTTTATGTCACGCATGATATCACCACCGCACTTCGCCAGGGCGGCAACGCCATGGGCGTCATGCTGGGCAACGGATTTTATGGTCAGAACATTGTGTGGGCGGCATCGATGGCGTGGGGCCCACCGGTTTTGCTGGCCAAGTGCGTCATCGAGTACACCGATGGCTCGGTCGAGACCATGGCCACCGACACGAGTTGGAAGGCCACCACCGGTCCGGTCCTGTTTAACAATGTCTATGCCGGTGAAACTTACGATGCCAGATTGGAAATTCCCGGCTGGGCGGAGCCCGGCTTGGATGAAGCCAAGTGGCAAGTTGCCCGTGTAGCCAAAGCTCCCACTGTGAAGCTACAAAGCCAGATGATTCAACCCATTGAAGCCACCCGTAGCATCAGGCCGGTACGGGTGATTGCATCAACTGAGGATAAATGGATTGTTGATCTGGGCCAGAATTTTGCGGGCTGCGTACGCCTAAGGCTTGACGAGCCGGCCGGGACGCAAATAACTCTGCGTATGGCGGAGATATTGGCTCCCGGTGGCATGCAGATTGACCCCGCCACCACGGGCGTTTACTCCACAGGCGTGGTGCAAACTGAAATATATGTCTGCAAAGGCGGGGGCGAGCAATGGCGACCACGTTTTACTTATCATGGGTTTCGCTATGTGGAGGTCAGTGGGCTAAAACACAAACCGACATTGGATTTTATGGAAGGCATTCAACTGCGAACCAACGCAGAAAAGCGGGGAGATTTTGTCTGCTCTGACGCGATGCTGAATCGCATTTATCAAACCTCGCTCTGGACGCTTGAGAGCAACATGCACAGTATTACGGAAGATTGCCCGCAACGCGAAAAATGCTCCTGGATGGGGGATATGGAGATATCAGCGCAGGCGGCCATATTTAATTTTCATATGGCCCCACTTTACAACAAACTGGCTGGCGATATGGATACCACGCTGGGGCGGGGCGGTATTACGCCTTGGGGCGTACCGGCATCGCCCGGCTTGCCCTGCAACATTGCCACCGGGCGCCGGTTAGCCGGTCAGGCTAATCCCGATTGGGGTGCCGCTCTGGTTGCAATCCCTTGGTTCATATATTTGTATTATGGCGATTCGTCAACCCTTGTTCGGCAATACCCGCACATGGATCGCTGGGTGCGCTATGTGGCATCCACCGCGGTCAGCAAGAACGGCATTGTACCGTATGGTTTTGGCGACTGGTGCCCACCTGGTATTGGCGGACCCAACCCTAAATGTCCGATAGCCTTGACGTCCACCGCGCTGCAATACGCCAGCCTTACCATAATGGCGAAGACGGCGGCCATGTTGGGTCGCAGTTCTGATGAACAGTGGTATAAGCGTGAGGCGGCATTCGTCAAGACCGCATTTCATCGAGCGTTCTATGATCCCCATACTGGCGGATATGGGTCACAAACCGCCAATGCAGTGGTCCTGCGATTTGGTCTGGCACTGAAAGGAAAAGAACACGCCGTGGCCGCGGCCTTGGCAGCGGAAATCCGCGCTCAGAACGAACACGCTGATACCGGTGTCCTTGGATCCCGACCGCTGTATACGGTTCTCAACGCGCACGGCTTCGATACCTTAACTTATCGCATGATGAAAAAGTTGAATTATCCCAGCTATGGTTTTATGCTTTCGCGTGGTGATACAACTTGGCCTGAAGTCCAATATGACACGCCACTAAATCAGTGGCAGATTGCATGCTCTTACAACCACGCCATGCAGAGCGGCTTTACCGCGTGGTTCCATGAAAGCGTGGCGGGCATCAGACCTGACCCGGCCAATCCGGGTTTCAAACATTTTTATCTGGACCCGCACAATTACCGGGAAATTGCCTGGGTACGTGCTTTCCATAGGTGTATGTTCGGGCTGATTGAAAGCCACTATCGGCGGCGGGGCATAAAATTTGCTTGGAACGTAACGGTTCCGCCCAATACCACCGCGACCATCTGCGTACCAGCCAAGGCCGCCACCGTCGTCCGTGAAGGTGGCAAGCCAATCGCCAAGTCACCTGGCATTACCATCCAGGCATTTTCACACGGCCGACTGAATCTTCTGGCCAGATCGGGGCGGTATGAATTCACATCTGATTTGCTCTTCAAGCAGACGTGATTTTGGGTATGGTCTTGTACCGCAACCAAAATGATGACTTGTGACAGCGCTTTCGTTTTTATGCAGGCGTGCGCTCAGCTTCTGTCTTTCCCGGGGGGAAGCGTCCGCGAAGCATAAAGCCCATGTGCCAAAATGTACTGTTCCACGTCCGGATGCACCAGACCGGAGATCGATTGGCGGCATGCAGCACGGCGGCGGATATCGGTGGCCGAGATTGCAATCGCCGGGACGGGAATCCGGTCGGCCTGAAGGCGTCGCGCTATTTCTGCTGGCCAATGTCGCGTCACCTCCTGCCACACGGTCTGTTCCTCGGTTGCCGACTCTCGAGGCAGGATAAGCAATCGCACGTGCTTAAGGATGTCCGCGGCGCGGTACCACTGATGTAACGCACGCAATTGATCCATGCCAATAACCAGCACGAGTTGATCGTCCAAATGGTGGGCGTGTATCAATTGCAACGAATCGTAAGTGTAAACTGGCTTGGCGGCGTTAAGTTCGATTTCAGAGATGCTCACACCGGGCAGACCGTTGAGAGCCAGTTGGAGCATTGCCAGACGATGGCGGGCATCGGCGGAAGGCTGGCCGATCTTATGCGGCGACTGATAGACGGGCAGAATGATGGCCCGGGTCGCCCGCACCGCTTCCATCGCTGCACGCAGCATGGCAATATGCCCCACATGGACGGGATCAAAGCTGCCGCCGAAGATAATCAGCGGCTCTTTTTCCGCCGGGGAAAAATCCGGTACAGGTGCATTTGATTCGCTCGGCATAGGCATCTAAACTTCCACGGTACCAAAGTATCACCCATCGGCCGGGTGGGCAACCGCGGAGCACCAGACACATGCGTATCTATACCAAACAGGGTGATGAGGGAAAAACCGCGCTATTTGATGGCACACGAGTCGACAAGTGCGATTTGCGACTGGAGACGTATGGCACGTTGGATGAGCTTAACAGCCATCTTGGTGCGGCCCTTGCGCACTGCACGTTTCCGGCAATGACGGAAATTCTCCAGCGTCTGCAGCACGAGTTATTTGACGCTGGATCCGATCTGGCAACGCCGCTGGACTCACCCAACAGCACTAAAATTCGGCGGATTGAGGCCGCAGACTATCAGCGGATCGAACAATGGATTGACGAGGTGACGGCACAATTGCCGCCGCTGAAGAACTTTGTCTTGCCGGGCGGCACGGTACTTTCCGCGCAACTGCACATATGCCGCACCGTATGCCGCCGAGCGGAGCGGCATCTTGTCGCATTGAAGCGGCAGGAAAATCTGGGCCCTGCCATCTTAATTTATCTCAACAGACTCAGCGATTTCCTTTTTACCTTGGCACGCTGGGCCAACGTACTGGCGGGCGTAGACGAGGTATTTTGGTCAAAGAAGGGTTGACGGCCATATGGGGTGGACGCCAATCATGTACCCCCTTATCGCAAAATCTTTAAATCGACGCTAGGATAAAGACGTTGTAGCGCTGGTAGGCTAGGAGTTGACAGAATGACATTCAATTCAAATTTTGCAGCACTTTCAGGAGGCGCTGCCCGCACACTGGGCGGCGGTCTGGTGCCGATCGTTGTGGAAAAGAGCGGACGAGGTGAACGCGCGTACGATATTTTCTCGCGGTTACTGAAAGATCGCGTGATTTTTCTTGCCGGGCCAATTGATGATGACACCGCAAATTTGATCATCGCCCAATTGCTGTTTTTATCCAACGAAGACGCAAAAGCAGATATTAATTTTTATATCAACAGTCCGGGTGGATCCGTCACGGCTGGCTTGGCCATCTACGACACCATGCAATTTCTGCGATGTGATGTATCGACCACCTGCGTTGGACTTGCGGCTAGTATGGGGGCTTGGTTACTGGCGGCGGGCAAAAAGGGCAAACGCCACTGCCTGCCCAACAGCCGCGTGATGCTTCACCAGCCGTTGATCTCTGGTGTGATGCAGGGCACGGCGACTGATTTATCGATAGAAGCCAAAGAAATCATGCGTTCGCGGACCCGCATGTATGAGATTATGGCCGAGCACACTGGCCAACCGATGGAAAAAGTGCATAAGGATTGTGACCGTAATCTGTGGTTGGAGGCGGATGAAGCGATTGCCTACGGCGTGGTCGATCGGACATTGAAACAGATCGGCGAACCACTCAAAAGCAGCGGCGGGGATATGGCGCCCCCGGGTGGTGAAACAGAATCAGCCGATCAATAAACCAACCGAACAGGGGGCGAATGACCGCGCATGAATCATCCGGAAACGAGTCGAAATAATTATCTAATGGCCGGCAAAGCGATGGGGTTGGCCACCATGTGCTGGATGGCGGTGGCGATGGGTGGTTGTGCCAACTATGCAAAAAATGCCCCGCTTTACAGCCAAAACGTGGCGTTGACCAACGCCAATTCACACCTGAAAAACCAGTTGGCCAGCGCCAAGATGGAATTGGCCGGCATTAAAGTTCAACTGGCCGCCAAAACACCACGATTGGCCACCTTGCCGCCACAGCGATTGGCCGAACTATTCACGGTATCGGCGGTGCGTATTGCCTCCGATACAGGAACCGCCCATTTAAATGACAGCCCGGCGCACAATGGCTTTCGCGTTTTTATTAAGACGCTTATGCCGGGAGGAATGATACTACCAGCCTCGGGATGGTTTACCATTCAGGCGTTTGACCTCTCCAGCGGTGTAAAACATCCACTGATAGGCCGATGGACGTTTACACCGGCTGAGTCCAAAAAAAGCTGGTATGGGCTCTTTGGGTTGAATGAGTTTGGGTTTAATTGCCCTTGGAAAAATTCTCCGTTGCACCCGCGGGTGACTTTTCGGGTCAAATTCACTGACGCTTTAACGGGCTGCAGTTTTACAGCACAAAGAGTTTTACGAGTCAACATTCGGAATGCGGAACACTAAATTCGGCGGGGAATAGCCGATCACGGCAGGGACATCCGTCGGCCGCCGCCCGATAAGCAGGATGTGACATTTTTAATGAGGTGGATCAGTGATGGCCAGCAATATATCGGTAAGGATTGAACATGATTCCTTGGGAGATTTGTCGGTTCCCAGCGATGCCTATTACGGTGTGCAGACTTTGCGGGCCATGCACAATTTTCCAATTTCAGGCCGCGGGATGCCGGCGGTTTTTATCCGCTCCCATGCCCTGCTGAAAAAATGCTGTGCCGAAACCAACATGGACCTGGGTTTGCTGGACAAGCGACTGGGCGAAACGATATGTAAAGCCGCACAGGAGGTATTAGAGGGAAAACTTGCGGATCAATTTCCCGTAGATGTGTATCAGACCGGTTCCGGCACAAGCACCAATATGAACCTAAATGAGGTGATCGCGAGCCGTGCCAATGAAATGCTGGGCGGCCGCCGCGGTGATAAAAAGCCGGTTCACCCCAATGACCACGTCAACATGGGGCAATCGAGCAACGATACGATTCCGACCAGTATCCATCTTGCGTGCGTGTTTGAAATAAAGCGGATGCTGGAGCCGGCGTTGCAGGCTTTGCAGGCGTCGCTGGCCGAAAAAAGCCGCCAACTTTGGGACATTATTAAAACCGGCCGCACCCATTTACAAGATGCAACGCCCATCCGTTTGGGGCAGGAATTTTTGGGGTATCGAGGCCAAATTGAACGATCCACCAGGCGTTTAGAAGCGGCATTAGCGGATTTAAGTGAATTGGCCATTGGCGGTACCGCGGTGGGTACCGGTATTAACGCCCACCCGCAATTTGCGTCTAAAGTGTGCGAGAAGCTATCCATCGCACTGGGATATAAGGTTCATGAAACCAGCAATCACTTCCAGGCCCAGGCGTCGCTGGATGCGCTGGTGATGACATCGGGCGTTCTAAAAACCATTGCCGTAAGCATGACAAAAATCGCCAATGACATTCGGTGGATGAGTTCCGGACCGCGAGCTGGCTTTGGCGAGATTGAAATACCCGCTGTTCAGCCAGGCAGTTCAATCATGCCGGGAAAAGTAAATCCCGTCATCGCCGAAAGCATTATCATGGTTGGCCAGCGCGTGATTGGAAACGATGCGACGATAACGGCAGCCGCCTGCAGCGGCAATTTTGAACTCAATGTCGCCATGCCGGTAGCCGCGGCTGCGGCCTTGGAAAGCATCGCATTACTGGGTCACGGAATTAAGAATTTTGCCACCCAGTGTGTGGACGGGATTAAGGCAACCCAGCGAGGCCCGGAACTGGTGTCGGCCGGCTTAATGCTGGCTACCGCCTTGGCACCGGTTATTGGATATGAACAAGCGGCCACTATAGCCAAAGAAGCGGCCGCCACTGGCAAAACTATCGCCGACATCGCAGCACAGCGAACCAAGATTTCACCGAGCGAGCTTCAAAATCTGCTGGATCCTCTCAAGATGGTAGAACCATCCGGTGCCATCATGCCGGTATCGGGATAAGTCGCTGGGCGCGGGCTCCACCCGATGTGAAAATATGCAATCAGGGTTTATTCGCTATCGTCTGCCGGTGGATGCCTTACTCCATCCGCAGGGCGATGCGTCCGCGATTGAATCGAATGGCGAATTTTGGCCCATGGTAAACGTTCCAGAATGATAGGGGCCGCGACTTCCACCAATGGAATGGCATTTTGCCAAAATTTTCCAGCGGTGCTTTTCTCATTCTTCGGCGCTGTGTCCGGTGCCGGTGGGCGTTCAGCCTTCGGCGCCGGTGGCTCTTTACGCTGCCGTCCTGCGGCAATGGCCAAACGCACCATATGCGCAGTGAACCCGAATATTTTTCGTGGCGACCTGGAGGCTAATAGCCCCGCTGAAAGCGCTGCGCCGACGGCAGCAAACGGAAATCGCTGCACCAAGCGGGTGATCGACAACGCGGATCTGGTTTGGTCAACGATTTGAACCACCCGACTATCGATAGCGGCAAGGCATTTATCGCGACGCATTTCCAAGGCCGAAATTTCATCATCAATTGACATGGGAATCTCCTGGAACTGAGGGCTGATTTTTGGTCTTCGATTTACCGCCCCATATCAAGATCCCCGCACCCAGCAGCAGATGCACCACGGCATATATGATGCATATCTGCCAAACTGCAAGAAATTTTTCAAGCACATGGAATATACCAATGTAGAGAAAAATGACACCGACCAAGAGGGCGACCAGCGCAATTCCAAACAAGCACACCCGCACCAAGGCATCTCGGGCTATTCTGGCACATCGCAGGGCCACCAACTGGATTTCGAGCTCCACAAGCTCGATGAACTGGTGCAGCAAGGGCTTGCCCGCTGCTGGCGGACGCGAACCATCCGCACCGTCAGGCGACGACGCTTCACTATCGTAAACTGTACCTTCGGTCGTCAAAATAAACCTCCCTGCGCGGATCGTCGGTGCCCGCTACCGGATAGGCGCCACGGCCGACCGTCAACGCAGAATAGCCGCCCGAATGGCGATAGACAACATGACGCAGCTGCTCACCCCACCGTTTACCGGCTTCGTCCAAGCAACACACCTAGCGCTAAACCCGCACCCGCTGCGATGGCAATGGCCTTATATGGGTTCTTCCGCACATAGGTTATGACGGTGGCCTGAGTCGTGTCCAAACGCTCATGGAGTACTTCCTGCTTCCCGTGCACCCACTCGGCGGCGCGACCTTTTACATCGCCGGCGTAATCCGCCGCAACTTTGGTCGCCTCCGATGCCAGATCTTTTAACGCATTTTTAGCCGCGATGTACTTGGCCCGCAGTTCCGCCTCAGTCATCTGATGGTTTTCAGCAAGTTCGGGAGCAGGTGTATGTTCAGACATAATAGAAACTCCTTAAAAAAGCACGGCTCATGTCACTGGCCGCTATTACCTTCTTCCATATCAATTTATGCACGTTGCCGGATGAAAATCAAGGGGAAAATTGCGGTTTTGTAGTTTCCCGTTGGTTTTATGCCGTAGCCGAATGGTTTCAGGCCAGATAGTGCTTACACCCTTTATTCGCATTAAACAAAAACGGCCATGATTTTACTCCATTACCCAACCGCCTTGGGTATGGGGCATTTAAGCGGATTGCAATCCCACTTATATCTTGGCAGGCGGCTATCGACGCTGATAAATCCGGACATAATTCACCTCAAAATAGCCGGGAAATTTAGTGCGGGTTGGACTCAGGGCCTCGCCGCCAACGGCCAAGTTTAAGATCATGTACACAGGTTGATGAAAGGGGTTGAAGTTATCAAATCGGGGATCAAGCGTGTGCGACAAGTCAACATGATTGTAAAGATGCCCGTCAAGGTACAGGCGGATGAAAGTCGGTTCCCAGTGCATTACCCAGAGATGAAACTGACGGGCCCAATGCGGTTCGTGCAGGGAGGCAACCTGTGTAAATTTGCGCTTCCAATGCGACGATCCGTTGGCATTTTGCCACGCCACGTTGGCATTGATGTGGCCCTGGTAGTATTCCATGATGTCGATTTCACCGCACGCCGGCCAAGGCTTGGACACACCGAGCGTCCACCATGCAGGCCAAAGCCCTTGGCGAATGTCGATCCGACCGCGCATGGCAAAGATACCGTATTTCCAAGAGTGCTTTCCACGCGTTGTCAGGGATGCGGATGTGTATTGGGCATATTTTCGACTGTACCGCCAGTCGGTGCTGCCCAGTTGATAATGCGGGTTGCGAACCGTTTGGCGCCGAGCCTCGATGATGAGTCGACCGTTCCTGCACCTGGCATTTTGTGGTTGATACCATTGGAGTTCACGGTTTCTGATAAACCCATGTTCGTATCCCCACTGGCGAGGATCAGGCGGCCCATCTTTTGAAAATTCATCATGCCACACAAGGTCATAACCCTTGGGGATTTGGACCGCCAATTTATTGCCGTCCACAGCGCGTAAATCAGCCGCCCCAGACAGGGTGGCTAAGGCGACTCCATGATTGAACCTGCGGCGGGTGAGCATCAACCAACTCCATTTCCAGTTTGCACCCCTTTGCATCCCGTTATGCCATGCCTAAGAACCTGTCCATGTAATGGCAAGGCAGCGATGTGCCGGAAACGCTCCGGATACAAGGCGTCGGGCCGGCGGCGGCTCTGGTGAAGATGAGTCCGAGGACGCCGCAGACGGGGTGTTTGCGGCACACACCCTCCGGGGCGGCACGGCTTTCGCCCGGCCTCTGCGGCGCGGCTACCTCGGCGTATCATCTTCGTTAGATACGCCATCGTCGCCGCTTCTTGATGCCCGCCAAAATCCATGCCGTCGCTGCCTTGCTATTACATGGACAGGCTCCTATACCCTTGATGCAATATGATACCGAACCGCTCCATTCAATGCATTACCAGCGTGGAAGGCCGGGCAGTCGCAGGCGACCCAAATACCTGTTAAACTATCGGGCGCAAAAAACGCTGGGGTGGAAGCAATGCGACGAATCACAATTTGTTAATGAGGGGCTAGCCATGCCGACGGATAAGGATAAATCGGGTCCAGCGACAGAAAACTCTACCGATGGCCAAGTTGACACGAATCCGATAAAAGCCAAAAAGAGATTGAAGCGGCCTTCACGAAAGCCCTCTGGATTTGAACCCCCGACCACCAATGGAACAGGACCCGGATCAGGTCCAACCACAAAGCTGTCGCCTAAACACCGTGGTACCAGCACTACGGAAACGCATCGGTCATTTGATCCGCTTCCGGCGCACTTGAAAGAAGCGCTGGAAAAACTCGCCGCTGTGCCCCCGCCGCAGGACGCCAGTGCCGATGGCTCCGCCGACGGCCCCTTGCTTTTTGAACTGGCGTGGGAGGTATGCTGGCAACTCGGTGGCATCTATACGGTAATCCGCACCAAGGCGGCAACCATAGTCAATGCTTGGCAAAAGCGATACTGCCTGATTGGACCGTACAACGCCGACACCGCTGCAATCGAATTTGAACCGGCTGCCGCCCCACCCGTCATAGCTCACACCATTAATCGCCTCGCCCAATCCGGTATTAAGGCCTACTACGGCTACTGGCTTATCAGCGGTCGCCCGCAGGTGATTTTACTGGATTTTCGTGCGGCATTTCATCGGCTGGGCGAATTCAAGCACATGCTCTGGGCGGATCACCGGGTTGAATCACCGCCCGCCGACGGCGATGTGGATAATGTGATTGCATTCGGTTTTCTCGTGGGCATGTTTTTTGAGGCGTTGACGAGTGTTTGCGGCACGCAGCGGCCCATTATTGCCCATTTCCACGAATGGATGAGCGGGCTGGGTTTAATGCGAATTAAATACCTGCAGTTACCCATAGCGACGGTATTCACCACTCACGCCACGCTTCTGGGGCGGTATTTATGCACGGACAACCCGGACTTTTATTCCAAAATCGATTCCATCAATCCTGACCATGCCGCAGGACATTACAACATATACGCCCGTTACTGCATTGAACGGGGTGCGGCCAATCTGGCGGATATATTTACAACTGTGTCAGATGTGACGGCCATGGAGGCCGAAAAGCTTCTGGGCCGGCGGCCGGATGTCGTCACACCCAATGGCCTTAATATAAATAAATTTTCATTTGTGCATGAATTTCAAAACCTCCACAAACAATACAAGGAAGCAATTCACCAATTTGTGGCGGGGCATTTTTTCCCTTCCTACACCTTTGATCTGGACCGCACCATTTATCTGTTCACGGCCGGACGATATGAATACACCAATAAAGGCATCAATTTATTCATTGAATCGCTGGCGCGACTGAATCATTGGCTACGGAGCGCCAATGTGCCGACGACGGTGGTCGCCTTTATCGTAACGCGTGCCAACTTCCGCAGCATGAATGTAGAGGTATTAAAAAACCAGGCGCTCTTCGACGATCTGGGCGAGGCGTGTAAACGCGTGTCGGACCACATGGGCCGCCGGTTGTTTCATCATATCAGCATGGGACGCATACCCGATTCCAGCGATTTAATCGATGATGAGGATATGGCCCGGCTTAAACGCAGCATGCACGCCTGGCGGAATTCGCGCCAGCCGTCGATTGTCACCCACGATCTGTGGGATGACGCCAATGATCCCATCCTGCAGCAACTACGTCACTGTCGCCTTTTTAACAGCCGGGAGGATCCCGTAAAAGTGGTGTTTCATCCGGACTTTCTCTCGGCTACCTCACCCCTTATTCGCCTGGACTATGACCAGTTCGTCCGTGGATGCCATATGGGCGTGTTCCCCAGTTACTACGAGCCGTGGGGTTATACGCCCATGGAGTGCGTCGCCAGTGGCGTAACGGCCGTAACCAGTGATCTGGCGGGCTTTGGGAGTTATGTCATGCGCAACATTGCGGACCCGGCCAATCAGGGATTGTTTGTCGTGGAACGCCGCAGCCGCGACTTCAACGCCGCAGCCAATCAGTTGACGGAAATATTATTTAATTATGCCATCAAGGAAAGACGCGGACGAATTGAGCTGCGCAACCGCGTTGAGCGGTTAAGTGAATATTTTGACTGGACCCATTTGATTGCGCATTATTCCCATGCTTATCGGATGGCCCTCAGGGGAAAAGCGGCCATCTGATGAGGCGGTGTTCAGGACTCGGCGGTTTAATAGAAGGACTTACTCTTGAAATTACGTAACCCTCAACTCATTGTGTCCGCAGCGGCAGCCATTATGCTCATTGGTGAGGCCAGCCCTATGGCTCTGGCCGCTGGCCCGCATCCGGCAAACGGCCTTATTAATATATCTGCCAGCGTTTTACTTAAGCCTGCAGGCCGACCTGTCCCCGGCATGTTTATGGGGTATTCCATTGAATGGGGGCTCATCGGGAGGATGCTGGACCATCGCCACGGGCGATTTGTGGCGATGGCCAGATCGATCAAAGGGTTGGAGCATTTCACAGGTCCCATGCTGCTGCGGATCGGAGGTAATTCGGAAGATGAAGCGGCTTATGATCTCCCCTCCGACGGTCACCTGCCGAAGTTTGTTCATATTAATATCACCCGGCGGACGCTTGTGCGTATGCGGGCACTCGCCAAGGCGACGGGCTGCCAGTATGTGATCGGTCTGAATTTGGGCGTCAATCGACCGGCACTGGCCGTGCGATTGGTCAAGGCTGCAGACAACGACATAGGCCGCCGCCACATTGCTGCGTTTGAAATCGGCAATGAACCCGATTTTTTCAAACGTTTTGGCCGTTTGTGGAAGCACAACCAGTACGCAATGTACCTGCGGCGCTGGACGCGCTATTACCACGCCATTACGCCATATCTCAGCCGCACGATCAAGATTGAAGGGCCGGCGTTCGGCGGTCAAGGGTGGATGGGCCAGTTGCCAGATTACCTCCGTCGAGAGCATACCCGCCTGAATATCGTGTCACTGCACCGCTATCCTCTTGGAGCACCGATTACCAATCGACACTCGCCGATATTTACAAGCATTACTAATTTGCTTAAGCGGGGTTCCGCCAGCCAATTCGCCGATGAGATGCACTCTGTGGTGCAGATGGCGGCCCCCTGGCATCTGCCAGTACGATTTGGCGAAATGAACTCGGCATGGGGTGGTGGCAAGGAAGGTGTTAGCAATACCTTCGCATCGACCCTGTGGGCGACGACAACACTGCTGGGCATCGCCCGAGTTGGCGGTGCGGGTGTAAATCTGCATATGTCGCAGGGAATTGACCAATTTCCCGGTTGGTATGGACCGTTGCGATTAGGGCCCGGCGGGAGCCTGCATAGAATGCCGGAGTATTATGGCATGCTGGCAGCCGCCGATGTGATACAGCGCGGCGCCCGACCAGTGCGTATCACCTTGCACACCACCTTGAACGTAAGCGCCTACGCCTTTGAGAGTCCTCACAAGATGCTCCGTGTCGCGATTATTAACCGCACACCGTCCACACATCTGCTGATTCACCTCGCTCTGCCGGATCGGCTGAAGCTGCTCCGTATCTATCGGATTACTGCCCCCAGCCTCCGTGCCACAACGGGAGTAAAAATCATAGGCTATCGGCAAAATGGCCCGGCATATGGACGCATGATGCATACGAGTTTGCGGCGACTGCACATCGCGGCGAACGGCCGGGTATTATCAAGCCCTGCAAGCTCGATTGTCATCCATGATTTTCACTGGTGAGGGGCCGCGAATCGTGTCCATTCGAGCACATCCATGGGATATCCGCTGAGCCGCTGAAAGTCTTATCACCGGCTTTGGCCTAGTGCCTTGGAATTCCATCATTTTGGCTCTACTGTGGCGCACGGTGTCGTGCTGATCAAAAAACACTGCCATGTTCACATTCGGGTCACGCCGTCGTTTTGACGCTGTCCACCACTTCTGATAGCATTCCAATAACTTAATATTGGTGAGCAGCCATCTAATTAACCATGGGTCAGGGGAACACTTGGCAATATAAAATGGAAGCTCCACACTCCGAACCACATAACGGCGATGACACAACATCGGAGACTGATCAAGGTCTTCCTACCGCCCTGGATTTCGCCTTGCCGGACATCGATGCTGTGTCGCACGGCTATGAACGCACACTGCTTAATGCTCTGCTGTTTTTATTGATTCCAACTTCAGTACTCGTGGCACTGATCATCGGTTTGGTATGGGGTCTGTTCGCCATGCTGGCGAATTTTTCCCACACGCCCAATGCGTGCTTCTGGGGCGCCATCATGGATGCCACCGTGCTGCTGTTTTTGCTCAAGCCGCTGTTTCTGCGTCCAGAGAAAACGACTACTGATACTGGCTGCGACCGATACATCGGTCGCGACGATGAACCATTGTTGTACGCATATGTTGACAAGCTATGTCAACGTATCGGTGCACCGACACCCGACACCATTGTCCTAAGCCTGGATGCCACTGTCAGTGCCCGAATAACTTCTCTCACCCGCGATAGATTGGAATTAACACTGGGACTGCCGCTGATGTCGGTCTTTCCGCAGCAGGTTCTCATTGCCATTCTCATCCATGAACTGGGTCGTTTCCAACGGCGTAGCACCATGTGTTTGTCGAGCATATATTTTTACATCCATCGATTCCTCCATCGCAGCCTCTATCAAAGGGATGCTATCGACCGCTTTTTCCAGAACCTGCGGAATATTCGTAATATTTATTTCATGCCAGCCAACCTTGTTATTTCCGTTGTCACTGAATCGATGCGTGGCGTGAGTTGGTTGCTTTTGGTGGGCGGAATATCGATAACCTGTCGTGCGGACAGGGAGATGGAACTGGATGCCGATCGCTTCGCTGCTCGGCTCGCTGGTCGAGATGAGATGACCAAAGCCCTCGAAGCACTTCACTTTGCAGCCATCGGGGTCAATCTCGCGATGCGTGATGTGAACGCGTCAATGCAGGAGCGAGCTTTACCCGATGATATGGTGAGGTTGGCCGTTGCCGACGCCCTGTCAATGATTCGCTACAAGGATGAAATATTTGCGAAACTGCAAGGTGAAGAAACTCACTGGGATTCAAGTCATCCCTGTTTCACGGACCGCATAAATAACATCGCCGATATTGAAAATACCGGCACGTTGCACGCGGACACGCCCAGCACAGAGTTAATACGGGACTTTAGTGCGGTCTGCCAGACGCTTTCACGTCAGTATTACAGTCATCAATTGGGCGATTTAAGAAAACGTATCGCGATGGTGAGTTCGCAAAAACTTGCGGCGCACCGCATCCACTCTCGGCAGGGTAGATTTCAGGTGCAATGCTATTTCCGCACCGGAGTTGGAATCAACCGGCGCATACTTCCGATACCACGGTTGCTGATGCGGGCAAATGATGCCAATAGCGCAATTAGACAACTCAAAGACATACGAGCCAAAATAGTGGCCATGTATGAAAGTTTGGATATTCAAAGCGGGTCGGAACTTGAGGCGCAAGCGCAGACGCGTACTGTCATACGCGGATATATCACCGCGTTGGAGCAGCTCATGACCATGGTCTGGAGCGTACACCGCCACGCCAATCTCAGAAGTATCCGCAATTGGCGGAAGCGCCTGATAAGGCAGGCGGGCAGGCTTGAAAAGCGAATTGCCACGCTTTCAGATACGATTGATACCCTTGACGCCCTATCACGCAAGCGACTTTGTCTGGTTATCTCGCTGTTGCATACACCGACTCCCATGGCAGCCGATACGGATGTATCGCACCTGCAACGTTGTGTGGCAAGCATCGCCCGGCAGGCAGAGGCTATGGATAAAGTAACAGGCTTGGCGGTGCAGATGCGGGAGTGTACGACCAGACTCGACATTTTTTGTCGTGAATACTCACCGGTAGTCACCCGAACACTTGCGGAACCGATTCATATGACGGCCAACACCTTGGCTTCCCATCTCGAAGAGTTCTCCAGAGAATTCAGTCTGCGGGCGGAATTGGTCAAGATAGCCGAGACGCAGGCAACCATTGGGCGAATATTCCCTACAGCGGTGACCGATCCAAACAATCTGGGGGAATTGCGACGCTGCGCCATGGCGGCAATAGCCTATTTAAATCCAATCGTCGACGAACTGCAGGCCAGAACAGCCGTGTTGGCCCAGGCAGTCGAAACGGCTTTGGGGTTGACCGTTTTGCCTGAACCATTGCGATCAACTGCGGAACGAAGGGCAGAGATTCAGAAAGATCGCCTCAGAACGGGTCAAAGGTATTGGATTACTAATGGTATTCGAGCGGCAGGCGGATTGGCTGCCATCGTCTTCATCATCCTTTTTTTATTTCAGGCCATGGCAAAGTAACCGCAGCGATGTATTGATCGGTTCGGAAACAGGGATGTATCTCACGTCGATGGCTTTGGCACCTTACCGGGCAAATTTGGTTTGGCTTGGCGCGGCGGCACACACAGCAGCAGTCAGTAACTCGGGGGCCTGGATTCGAACCAGGACAAGCAGAACCAAAATCTGCTGTGCTACCGTTACACCACCCCCGAAGAAGGCTGAGCAGAGCGGGAAATTATAGCCTCTGGTGGCGTGTCTTGCACAGGGGCTGACGCTTCCATCCGCCGTGGCCGGCGAAGACTCATCCGCTGGTTAGCGGCTTATGCGGGTGCGTTGCTGGAGTCGACGGCAAATAATCGGCTTTTTTCGGTGCTGATATTGATTTTATCTCACGCTTGGGACTTTTCAGAATCAGAATCCAGCCTTTATCGTCCGGGCGCACGGGGAGCCAGCAGATTCCATAGGAAGCCAAGACCGTTGCAGCGGCTTGATTGTGTGTCCCCGTGCGCGGGTTAAACCACTCGGCTTGATAGTGGAATTGATGTTGATTATTCATCAGTGCAAGAGTTGCCGACGCGTCGCTGTTACTTCCCTCAGGAAACCAGATAATCACGATGGTTTCGTCGGCATTCGATCGGGCCAGCGGCTGAAAGGAATCGGCAAGGAATGGATATGACGGCGTATGCCCCTGTAACTCCGATTGGGCCAGCGGAGTCAGACCGCTGCCTGGCGTGATGGCCAGTTGCACGGCACAGGGCCGAGGCTGTGTTTGCCACCAGGCCGCCGATTCATAAAGTTTCTTCATGTAGCTCATTTGCTGGGCGCCGGGATAATTCATTGCGACCCACCAGGGAGGAGATTTTCCCCAGGACTTCCAGAATTTGTGGTCCGACGGCCCCTGCGTGGGGTACCATAAGCCGTTGGCCCCGTACGTATAGCCGCAGCAACCAGCCTGCATGGCGTGCCAAGCGGCGCGGCGTGTATCACCGGTCTTAAACGACAGGATGAATTCATACCGGGCTTCGCCCTCAATAACCGGCTTGCCGTAATCCCATCCCTGTGGATAGATGTACGTTGGCGGGACGGTTCCCGGTCCGTTTCCATGAGAGCCTTGATACATGATGAAATCGTACCATGGCTGGCTCCACGCCTGATGTTTGTCGCCCGCGTAATACCAAGGGTGTACGGACATGGCCCGTTTATAGGGATCGCACTTTTTAATGTATGCCCCGACATCTAATACTTGTGCGACATTCGCGCCCGGCGAGTTGTATTCGCCACAGACCAGCCAGGTAACACCGTATGCACCATAGCGAGCGATAAAGTAGTGCCAGAGAAATTTCCACTCTTCAAGGGTGTATGTTGGCAACGCAAGGTAATGCCAGTCAAGAATAATGGCTGGAATGATTCCCGCCTGATTAGCGTATTGCATATACGCATCGACTTTATTCCAGTATGCCACATCAAATTGACCGCCATTGAGCAGCCCCATGAAGGCGGTAACGCTCTGATGTGCACCTAATGATCCGATGAACGCCATTTGGACAATGGTAAACCCCTGTGATTTTCTCTTGTTTACCAGTGCCTTGTACATGGATGGAATGCCGGGGTGATCCGAATGATTAAACGGAACAAGATTTGAAGGACAGAACCACCAGGTATCGCCCAACCAGAAGAAGGGCGTCCCATCGGAATATGTAAGAAAGTGATGGTCCGGTGAGACGCGCAGAAAACCCCCATGGCTATACAGCGGATTGTCATCAGTGGCAGGTTGAACATCAAACACTCCGGCTTTGCCTTTCAAGCCGGCATCATCCACGTCACACACCACGTGATACGACCATGTGCCGGGCACGGTTGGGGCAAAGCGGACGGCCCAGTTTTTATCGCCATCCCAAAATCCATTTACATGAAAAGACTCTCCGTTGGGTCCGGTGAAATCAGCGGACAAATGGACCTGTGACCATGGCTTATCATAATGATTTTCGGCTTTGAATCGGAGTTCCATCGGCCGCCATTGATATATCCGCGTAGCGGAGGATTTTCCCTCTGCAACCTGAGCGGTCAGCAAGAGGCCAGCCCCTGCCCCGCCGGTGAGTTTAATAAATTTCCGCCGATCCATGCATGCTCCATGTAAAAGAGGTAGCCGTTAGCAAACTTTTGACCAATCCGCATCTCACGCGGAGATATTCTGCACCGCCTCATTCTCATCCCGATGTATACAACTGAATCTGGCTGATTTGGGCGGCATTGGGGTGCAGCGGGCTGGCCGAATCACGGATCACCAGCCGGAATGTATCGGTCCTTGCCGGTGCAATATTTACCGTATATTTTCGCCAACCCTGGTAATTGGTGACATCAAAAACGACTTGGTCATGTCCATCGGTACGCACAATGCCCTGAAAACTCGTCGGATGGCCCAAAGGATCGGCAAAGTCGACGACCACTTTGCCAATGGTCGCGGGTTGCGGCAATTTCACCTGTACCCAATGCGGGTGCGGTGTGTCTGCCGAATGCCAACGATTGGCGCTAAAATTGCCGGGCGTAGCAACGATGCCATCGATTACTTTGGCGGTGCAGCCAGGGTCAGATGCCAATTCACTGTCGGAGGTGGCAACGGCGCCCCTGCTGGCCAGGGCCAGATCATCCGGACTGAGAGTTTCTGCCGGGTAAGACTCGGGCGTTTTAAGAACGGGAAAACATGTAAATAATTCTTTATCAATTTGCCAATAAGGGACGTACTGATATTCCGGTACGCCGTCAATGGCAAAGTGCAGCGGATGGCCGGACACGGGCCGCAGTCGATCTGCGATTTCATCAGCGGTTACGGGCAGCCGGGTGGAGCTTACCACCCCGTCGTTCGCCCAGGACACGCCAATATTAAGATTGTGTGCAAAGGCCCTCTGCTGGGGTGTAGCCGGGACGGGCGGCCGGCCGACACCATTGGCGACCCCCGCAGAAACGACTGCCAGCAGAATTGGGCCATATTCCAGCCCGTAGCGTAGGCCACCCGGCAATTGATCGATACCCGTATATAGCGATAGCCGCGGAGCCATCGGCAACGTGAAGGTGATTGTATCGCCGTCCGACCATTTGCGGTCCAGCGACTGATAGGTGCCGGGTCTTCCCACCGCTTTCGGATCGCCATTGATATGGATTGGCATAGCGCCAGCCGCCCATGTTGGGACGCGCACGCGAATGTTGGCCCGCATCGGCATTGGTGCGGAGATTCGCATGCTGACGTGCGGCTGGAATGGAAATTCGGTTGCCATCCGCAGACCAATTGACTGTCCCTGCTGGTGCCATGTAATGCGGGAGCTGGCGAAAAGGTTCACATAAAGCCCGTCACTGGCAATGGAATAAATATATTCCGGCAATGAACCGAGCTGCCGCGACCCCTGCCCTTCACAGCAGGTATTAATTGCGGAGGGCAATTCTTTCTTGCCGTTGAGATTGGTGTGGTAACGGATGCCTACGGAACCAGCCTGCTGGGCAAGGTGAACGTTGTAGATCGACTTCTCGATTTCATTGCTGTATTTTTCCTCCATGGGATAGAGTTGATGCAATCCATGGTTCAGGCTGACCCAGAAACTGCTGCCGCAGTTTTCGCCGTTTTGCAGGTTTAAGAATGCGGATTTCGGAGGATAGGCGTAGGCTTCGCAAATCGATATAGCCCCACCAATGTGCTGCCACTGGCTATGATAGAGTTCCCAACCGCCCAGTACCGCATCCAGATATTTTTTCTGCCCGGTGGCCCGGTATTGATCAAGGTAAGGTGTAATGGATGTCAGCAAATAGCAATGCGGATGATCGTAAGGATATTGCCATATGGCGGCGGGGTCGCGTCTGGCCAGCATGTCCAGCCAGTAATTCTCCTGGTAATAACGCTGTATAACCTGAATATCCTTCGGCTTGCCAATGGGAGTAAAATAGGTTCGCGTGTTGGCAATCATGCCTTGAACGCCTTGGCCAGCACGACGCAGCAATTCAGGTAAATAAGGGCATTTGTCAAACCAGTCGTAAAACTTCCGTAGTACCTGGAATGCCGTTTGATTGCCGGCGTAGCCCGCGTCCACCAAGCCGTGCGTTACCCAGGAACGCGTATAATTGCCGCGCTCAGAGTAAAAAATAGTGTCTGGATGGTAGCCCATGGCGTAACCGTCAGGCTTCTGACATTCTGCAATACCCGCAACGACTTCATTGAGTCGCCGGCGTAATTCCGGATGATTATACCATCGCAGAGTGTTACCCGCCCCCATCATAAACCGCCCCGCACTGGAACCCGGCAAATCGGTATCCCAAAACGGAATGGGTGGCGGCAATCCTGATGGATTGGATTTACCCGCTCGCGTGCGAAACGGCCGCAGCAACTCCGCTACGCTAAAACTGTTAAGCAGGTAACCGATATTATTTTCCATTGCGGTCCTGAAAAGGCCGTCACCAACCTCGACGCCCCGCAGTGGTGCGGACGCCTCAAAGGACACCGGTCGCCATCGGTGGACTGGGATGACGTTCTCGGGGTTATCGGTGACAACGCCCTCCCCTTGCGGCCGCGGCTTACGGGTCAGCGGCGTGACAACACCCAAATACAATTCTGTGGTGGCGTACGCGGGCATAGCAGGCAAGACAGCCCGCATCGCTTCGTAGCCCCGTTGATCCGGCCCTGAACCATGTGCCAACGCTGCGGGAGTAATCCATCCGCCTGCCGCTGCACTGAAAACCTCCATGGAATCGACGTCTGTCACCGTGCACCCCTGCGCCACATCCCGCCCCTCGGACCAGACTTCCAGCTTGGAAAGCGCCAGTTGTCTGGCCGTCAATAGCGTGGCCGTCAGTCGCACATAGCGCCCGGCAATACCGTAGCCGGAGAATATGGCCACTTTATCGCCTGGAGATGGATAGTCTGCCTTGGTGTGATCGGCAATGGTTACCGATGAGGCGAATAGCTCATCATTCGCAGCTTCAATTTTGAACCGTCTGGGAAAACATTGTGCGTCATAACTAAAATTAGCCAGCATGGGCAGGAGCTTGATCTGATTGATTTTCTGTGCTTGGCCCAAATCCACCTGCACCCACTTGACCTCGAAATTTGTTTTCGCGGGTTTGGATTGGTAGCCCAGAGGTGCCAGCCGGGCAATGCGCTCAACGTTCATCGAGGCCAGCACGGATTGTTGACTGGAATATTTTCCCTCGCCATACACCGTGTACGGTGCCACGTCCACCACGGCCGCCACTGCCGAAGTCGTGATTACGGCCTTCAAGAAATTACGGCGACTATAAGCCTGAACCGGTTGGATTGAACCTTGATCAAAACGATGTTTACACATGCGAAGTGTCCTTACCAATCACACCAGAGCAGCGCCGGCCACTGCCAACAGCCATTACTTACTATGGTCTTTCCGCCGGCGGAACCGGTATTGATTGCGGCGGCGAAAAAACCTTACGTACCGCATCCAGATACGCCATTCGATGTATCACATCCGGTTCCAAGTAGCTTCCTTCTCCCCACTCGTTCCAGGCATTAATCGTAAGGATGTTCCTGCTGACGGGATGCACATCAAGCCAATTTTTTGCCTTCCGCAGGAAAGTTTCAAAATCCCGGGGCGTATTATCCAACACCACACCCTCTTCGTGTTGCGGCATGCCGTCCCACCCCATTGTGACATTCGGGTAAAAAGGCACTCCAAGGGCCGGCTGACTATTCCAATAGGAAATGGCGGCATCGCCCCAGGACTCATAATTTTGTGTCGGTTGGCGCGGCGCCACCCAATGCATCCATGTATACCAAGTGGTGCTGTCGAAACCCAAGGCGGCAATCAATTCCGCCAAATTCTGAATCTTCTTCACAGGATTCTGCGGCATCGGTTGCCCCTTGGCTAACCACATTTCTCCAGCGACGTCCTTCCATGTTACCAGGTTGAAGTGAATGCCCGGCAGGCCGGCCCTCCTTGCCCGCCTGCGGAAACTGTCCAACGCGGCCCGTGCCTTCGCCACGCCACCCATCTGCTTGAGCAGCGTTCCCAGCCAGTAGATTGAAAAATATGGTTTACCTTCAATAGTCCAATAGCCGGGATGCATAAAATAGCCAATTGCGTCGTCGGCAATCTGGTCAAAGCGTTTCTGGCCCTCGGCAACGCGGTGCCCCGCAGCCGGCGGGTTGGCCCACATCAGCGAAAACTTTATATTACTACGATTGGGGGCCTTAAGAAATCCGTCGCGCAAGGATCCTTCCAGGATACGGGTGCTCTGGAAGCGGTACCAATCAAAAATGATCGTGTTAATGCCGTGGGTGGTCATCGCATCAATATATTTTTCCATCGTCACGGGATTATTTCCGCGCAACCGTCCCCACAGGGGTACCTCCGGCTCATATTGCCCCTTATACCGAGGCCTGACCGATTCCAATTGCGCCCACGCGAATTTCTTGTGCCAACCCGGAAAATAATACACTGCTACCGTGTAGTTATCCCGGGTTTTACCGGCGGTCTCTGCCGCCATTGTCTTGGGCGGCAAGAAGAGGCTCGCCGCCGCCAGTTTGATAAGTCCACGTCTATCCATCCATATCGCATCCTAAAATAAAACAACCTATCAGGAGGCAACGGCATAAGGCCTAAGGCAAAGCATACAGCACATCGGTGTGCTTTTTAGCGAGCGATCCCTGACACACAGGCTAACCGAGGTTCACCATTGACTTCACATGATTCAAATCCTTCGTTTCCGGGCAACCAACACCAGAGGCGTAGCGCCGATGGCCAGCAGACCCAGACTCGCTGGTTCAGGCACCGCGGCTTCCGCCATGGAAACGTTGCTGACATCGACGGTGTAGTCGTTACTCCCCGTGAGGACGCTGTTATTCAGAAATTCAATGCCGGTCGATCCTGATGCTGCCGTAAAATTGAGCGAAAACGTTGCGAAACTGGTATCATTTATAGTAGGTGTGGAGGTGGCAATCTGGTTGCCATTGGTGGCATTTGTCACGATCACCTCCAATACCGAATTCGTGTCACCAGATCGCTGTGCCGCGTCAAATGTCAGTGTGTACGACTGCCCCACGGCCGTGGTTGTGGTTTGGCTGATGTAGACCCCCGGGTGTTGCATAAAGCTGAAGTCGTTCACGCCGGTGGTGCTGGAGGGCGCAAATGGTGACCCCTGGGTCGCAAAGAACCCGGTGTCCGGCCCGTTGACGCCGCTGTAGCTGACGCTGTAGCCGCCGCCACCGGTCGTCCAACCGGTTGGGACCGACGGGTTGGTGGCTCGCGAGTAGCCAGGGTAAGCCGTATAGCTTGACGCATTGGCCGAGAAATTG
>DZDI01000083.1:0-4224 GCA_022730455.1 Phycisphaera mikurensis
ATACACCGCACACCAAGGCCGAAGCCGCAACCGCAAAGCGAGTCATCCGCATAGTTATTCCCCCGAAAGTAAAATGAACACAGCAACACAGGACAATATCTGCTGTCATTCCCACGGTTCGGACTATAACTGAGAAAACAGCCCGATGTCAATGTGAGTAAAAAGCAATCGGCTGCGGGTTCAAATCATGCCCCCGCAGGCTTGCTATTACATGGACAGGCTTCTATCCGATGGCCGCGATTTTCGGGCGCTGATCGTTTATAGTAACGCTATGGCTCAGGGATACACAGTACTGGCGCGCCGCTACCGGTCGCAGGATTTCTCGCAGTTGCTGGGGCAGGAGCCCATTGCCCAGACATTGCGCAATGCCGTCACATCGGGGCGAATTGCCCATGCGTTCATCTTCACCGGCACGCGCGGTGTGGGCAAAACGTCCGCAGCGCGTATTTTGGCCAAGGCCATCAACTGTCCCAACTGCCAAGGTGGCGAGCCGTGCGGACAATGCTCATCGTGCACGGCCATCGCCGTTGGTGAAGATATTGATGTCATTGAAATTGACGGTGCATCGAATAATGGCGTCGATCAGATCAGAGAGCTGCGGCAAAATACGGGCATTTCGCCGACGCGGTCCAAATTCAAAATTTATATCATCGACGAAGTGCATATGCTCACCACGCAGGCGTTTAATGCCTTGCTGAAAACCCTGGAAGAGCCACCGCCACACGTTAAATTTATATTTGCCACCACCGATATCCACCGTGTACCGGCAACTATTTTAAGCCGATGCCAGCGATATGATTTTAAAAATATTCCGACCGATATCATCGCGGCGCACTTGGCGGCCATCTGTCAGGATGAAAAAGCTGCGGCACAACCCGGAGCCCTGCATCGCATCGCAGTCCTGGCAGCCGGATCCATGCGCGATGCCCTGTCTCTGCTGGATCGGGTGTTATCACTGGGTGCTGGCGAAATTACAGAATCGCTCCTCAACGACCTGTTAGGGACTCCGCCGCTGACGGACATGTGCGACCTGATCACCGCCATGCTGGGCGGCGACGCGGCTGCAGCGCTGACGCGAGCCGATGCAATGCTGGCATCGGGCATGTCAGCCGAATATTTCGTTAGTGAATTAACCGTTATTTTTCGGCATTTGATGGTGATGGGTGTGTGCGGAACCAATACCGGCCTGGTGGATGTCGCAAGCGAATCACGGCAGCAGCTTGCCGTGCTTTCGGCGCGGCTGGCACCACAATTGGCAGCACATCATATCGTCATCTGCGATCATACCGTTCGGCAACTGCGCAATTCCACCATGCCTCGACCTTTACTCGATGCGCTGATGGTGCGGTTCTCAATGGCATCGGAATTTGCACCTATACGCCAATGGCTGAAAGAATTACCGGGCGGGGGCGATGCCGCCGCCGAGGAAAAAAAAAATGACACCGCGCCTCGACTGATTTCTCCGACGCCCGCGCCGCAATCGACCCCCGCCGATGCCGCACCCGCCCGTCAGCACTCAGAGCCTCCATCGTCGACACGCAAAACGCCCATTACCGCCAATATGTCAGCGATATCGCAGCAACCGCGCCGGACTGTGACCGATGGTGAACATGCCCCCCCGCAAAGTATCCCCGCAGAAGACCGGCCGGTGGTAGATCCGGCACACGCAACCGACGCGGCGACATCCGCCCCCGAACTTGCCGCATGTATCGCGGCACTCAAGCAAACCGGTGGGTCGTCAGGGCAGGTGATTGCCGGTAGTTTAATGGGGTGGAAGTGGCTCGACGATGCAAGCGGCGTGATTTTGCAAATCAATAAAAAAGTGGAAACTTTTGTACAGGGCCAGCATGCCCGATCGCGCATTGAGAGTGCGGCGGCAACCGCAGCAGGTCGTCCGGTTAAAGTGGAGTTTGAGGCTTTATCGACGCCGGAAACCGACCGTAAACCCACCCCGCTAGCGAGCACCCATCCATCCCCCCCACCGCAACGGATAAGTCCGGAACTCCAGCAGCAAGTACTAAACCATCCCGGCGTCAAATTATTGCAGGAAAAATTTAATGCTCAACTGGTGCAGATTGAACCGCTAGCGGCTGTGGCAGATGAAATCGTTGTTCCCGACGCATCGTAAAACGACGTCTGCGCGGATATTGGGCGACCGCACACCTCAGCTTCGCGGCGCAACGCCCGCATGAGCATCCCTGCGGCGTTTGCCGGATATTGCTATCCAAAGTGGCCGCGATGGCCTGTACTGTCAATCGGAAAGACGCTGTGAGCCCCTCGACCGCGCGGCAAATGGCGCTACGCCATTTATCTGGAAGAATCGGCGGCACGGCTGTTGATCCATGCGTCTCAGCGATGAAGCAATCCGTAACAGTTCAGAGCGGCGGTAGTGCTGACATAAACGCGGCCATCGGCAACGGTTGGCGTGGAATTCATATCGATTTCACGCCCAATAATTTTGTTGGTTAAACCATTGCGGCCGACACCTCCGTTGCTGTCAAAGATCGGATGGCGAAGATCATCCGCACGATACGCCAGCAGCCGATTGTGGTTACGATTCAGCAGCCACACAATGCCGTGCATATGGCCATCGGCGGATATTTCGGGTGTGGAGCCGGGGTAGCCAAACTTGATCGGCGATTTGGTAACCGGGTGCGGATTAATGTGGGCGTGGGATATAAAAAAAGCCCGGGCAAAATCGTTCTCTTCGGCGTAATAAATCCAGCCGCTATGCAGATGGGTCCCGGCGAAAAATGCGCCGGTGCTGAAGCCCATGCCGGTAGGGTGCAGCAATTGTTGAACCACGGCGTTGAAACCGGCATGCCCGTTCCCACCTTTCCCGCCATGGTAGCCACCCATGTCATCTCGATCTAATAAGTAAATAATTCCCTGTTTGTCATTTATAACCAGCAGATGGCGGTGGTGGCTATCGCCTACGGATGCCGGTAGTACGATTGGGCTCGATGAACCCAGGTCAAGATCGCGCTGCACAAGGAAATTCTCATCGGTCGGCACAAAATAGTCCGCCACATGCAGTCCAAAGCCGTTGGGATTATCACGGTGCTGACGCGTATCCGAATCGGGGACAAGCTTCAATGCCGCGTCGCCAAAATCTCCCAGAGCCGGAATGCGCAGGCGGGGTAAATCCACGCTAAGACGATGGCGGTAGGGTGCGGGAATAAGATTAGTTTCAAAAGTGCCATTACCCGTCTCAACAAACAAATTTCCCTTGCGGTCGATCGCAATGGGGCCACCCCATATTCCCGCGGCCCAACCGTTGGGGGTGGCACTCCAGACGGCCTTAACAGGTAACTCGCCACGGTGATTTTTTACCGTGCCGTAGCCGAGAATCCAGCCATTGTATGGCCCAATGTCACCAGGATCGGCGCATGCCATGTATAAAACGTGATTGACGGGATCAATCGTCAGATAGCGGAAGGTAATCTCGAAACCATAGAAACGATCCAGATGATCGTTGGCCTTGCGAACTCTTGGCCCGCTGATGTATTGGCCTTGTGGCCCGCTTTCAGAAATCTTAATTTGGCGGGCATAGTTTGTGCCATTGCTGAGTTGCAGCGAGGATAACAGGTGTATCCAATGCCGTTGCCCATGAGTTCCGGGGCCTTGTTCGGTTTCCTCACATTCTACATATATGGCACCGGTGGCCAGATCAATCGCGGGCGTGTCTTCCAATGGTTCGTTTTTTGCCGCCCAATTAGGGTTCCTTTCCATCGCTTTGACGGTGTCCCTGGGGCTGTCAAACCGCTTGAGCAAACGGCGTGTCCATAGTACCTGACCCGTGTCTGCGTTGATGGCACAAACGGCGTCGCGAGAAGTGGCTGCGATTATAATATTCTGTACGCCGACGTGTGGACCCGCGGTAATGTTCACATGTGAGACAAACAGTGGCTGCCCATAGTCAACGCCATTCAGGTGGGTTACAAATAGCTTACCGAATTGGCCAACGGCAACATTATGCGGTGTAAGTACGCGTTCCTGCAGATTTTCGCCTGTGTTGGCAAGATTATTGTGATTGGTGAGAATGTTGACTGCGGCGTGCACCGTCGGCGATGCCACCAACATCAGCCCGACCCAAAGGAGGCACGCCTTACGGCCGGCGCTGCTTTTTTTTGCAGGGCGAGTCGACTTGCCGATAGCGGCGGTACATTTCTCAAAACAGTTTTTCATCATGCAGATACCTTTGATTAACTAAGCTGCCGCATG
>DZDI01000083.1:4324-11933 GCA_022730455.1 Phycisphaera mikurensis
CATGCAGATACCTTTGATTAACTAAGCTGCCGCATGGTGCGACCATATTGCCGTAATTCAGGCCACCGCATCCATCTCCGTTGACGGCGACAACATTTGGCGCACCAGCGGTTCCAGCTCGGTAATGATGCGGATGGTGTGATCCGGTTTGAAACGACGCCGGTTTATAGGCGATTTGCGGCGTGCAGGCTTCCACACCGTCCGCATACCCAGCCGATTAGCGCCACGAATATCACGGGCAATCATATCGCCCACAAACACAGTTCTCTGCGCATCAACACCCAACTGCGAGAGTGCAGATTCAAAAATCATGCGATGCGGTTTGCGGTAACGCGTGGTGGATGAGTAAACCCGTGTGGGGAAATATTCCAGCAGGTTCTCCTGTTCCAGATGCCGATCCAGACAGTGCGGCGGAGCGCAGGTATTGGATACAATCGCCATTTTAATGCCCATTTGCCGAAACGTTTCCAGCATCTCATGTGTACCGGGCACTACGTGAGCCTGAGGTAAAACGGGGCGATACCACATCCACGCCATAACCTGCATGTCATGATCACTTGCCTTTATATCAAATTTCCGCAAAACCGACGTAATAACGTCCATGCCATTAAAATCACGACCCTTGAAATTGGACCAAAGATATCGCCCTGTGAACGCCCGTAAACTGACTTTGCGGTACACCGCGTAATCGGGTGAAGATAACTGTTGATCAACGAGATACTGATGCGTGTCGCGGCACCCCTGGCCAAACAAGGAAAGCGGCCGCACTTTGCCAAAATGCAACAGTGTGTCAGCAAGATCAAAGAGGATGGCGTCAAACATCAAGTCGAAACTCGAACCCTCGGCTCAAAAACTTCGCATACGCGTTTTTGCGCATCCGCGATACGCACACGGGCTAATGGTAACCGCTTTCCACCCGCACGCCTAAGCATCGAAAGCTGACTCTGGCTGAATCGCCAAAATTGGGCGATCTGACTTCCTCAAGTATATTACTTAGAATCGACTGGGGTGGTAGTGGTTCGGGCTAAAACCTATGGAGTACAGGCTAAGTGTTAGTGAGTATTGCGACTGCGCTTATCGGGATCGTCATTATCGCGATGGCGATATTTGATCTCCTCTGGACAGCCTTTGTGGAAGGGGCCGGGCCAATATCACTGCGGATAATGATCTTGATGGGCAGATTGCAAAAAAACCTGCGGACGTGGTTTCCTTCGCGGAGGCTCATTCCTTGGTCGGGATTATCCGTTATTCTGGCGAGTCTGGCGACTTGGACAGGCATGCTTTGGATCGGTTGGGTATTTATATTTTCCTCTGTGCCAGGGGCGGTTGTGGCTGGCACCAATCATCACCCCGTTGATCTGTGGCAACGAATTTATTTCGTCGGCTCTACGATCTTTACGCTGGGTATCGGCGATCTGCTGCCTCACGGGCACCTGTTCGAGATCCTGACCGATTTTTGCAGTGCCAGCGGTTTTTTTGTCTTTGGGGCGGCGCTGGCTTATTTGGTGCCGGTCGTTTCGGCAGCCACTCAGAAACGCGCTGTCGCTGTGTATATCTGGTCGCTGGGGCATAATCCATCGGACATTATTTACAGGGCGTGGAATGGTTGTGATTCTGCCGATCTGGCCAATCATTTTGATGCGCTGATTCCGCAACTTTTGACGCTGGGAGAAATGCATCTCACTTATCCAGTGCTGCATTTTTTTCACAGCCCCAAGCGGGCCGCCAGCGCCGGTGCTAATATCGCCATGCTGGATGAAGCATTAAGTATTATTGAGTTTGGAATTGACAGTACCTGCGGAGTGCAGGCGATGCGCATCCATTCCGTGCGCGAGGCCATTAATCAATATGTCGTGACGCTTGCGCCCGTACTCCGATATGTGCCGTCCAGCGGTGTACCACCTGTCCCGTCGCTTGATGTGCTCCGCCTCGGAGGGCTGCCAGCTAAATCGCAGGCCGACTATGACAAGGTGATTAGCAGGCAAATGGAACGACGACAGTTGCTGCAGCGTATGATCCGCATGGAGGGATGGACATGGGAGTACATCCACCCCAGCAGTTTGTGCATCGCCGCCGACCCGCAACGACGCATCGTCACCACCAATTCCTCAGTGGAATCGCCTGTAGTCGCAGGGTAGCCGTCTGTTGTCACATAGCATTAATCCACGCTGATTTTAAGAATATCCACCGCCGGTGATCGGGCAGAAATAATGTCTTCATGAATAACAGCGATGGCCTCGCGCTGTACCCGCCAAAGGAAGCATTGGCCAACGGCCGAGAGCGGTGTCCACCGAAAAGCATCATGCTCGTCATTGAGCGTAACACGAAATTGGCGGGGGGCCTGAGCCGCAAATACCGGAAGCATGTTGATGCGATCCTTGCTGCGCTGATAAAACGTCTCTAAAAATTCTACCTGATGAAAGGTGGTGGGTCGCAGGCCCGTTTCCTCATGTACTTCGCGTAACGCCGCCTCGATCGCCGTCTCGCCTGCTTTAATCCCACCATACACGGTGCCCCAAATTCCCGCATATTCGCCGCGACCGTCCACCCGATGCAACTGCAGAAATTCCGGCCCGGTCGCTGCCTTCCGGTACACATATACCGCGACGCGACTACTTTTAACTTTGGGCATGGAAGTGGTCTCCTTTTTTTGCAAACATCAACTTTTTACAAAAGTATGCCCCGCCGTTCGGCGAATCAAGCCCCGCAACTCCAGCATGGTAAGCTCTGCCATAACAACCGCCGCGGGCAACTGAGTCTCTTGGCATAACTCATCAACGCCCAAAGGCACCTTTCCGCTGACCGCCGCAAGGATTTTGGTCTGTGGCCCCGAAACCAGCGGTGTCGTCGGCTCGCCTTGAATTTCCTTCCCGGGCGCTGAGGTTGATTGGATACTTAGGTGGCGATGTGGTGGATCGACGCCGATACCACCGGCCTGATTTGGCACATGATATTCATAGCTGGTATCGGCTTGCGCTTCACCGTCGCTGAACGCAGTGAACTCCGGCGGTGCATATGAATCGCGCCGTCGCCGGGATGGTGGGGGAGTAGCAGACAGGGTGTTTTTTTGCGAAATATCTGCACCCATGGCAGAAGCGTCGAACAAACCAAGGGTATCAAGAATATCCCGGGCTGATTCCACCAACTCGGCACCGCCGGAACGAATCAGATGATGCGTTCCGCTGCTGGCGGGTGAATCCACGCGTCCCGGCATAGCGAAGACCTCACGACCATAATCCTCTGCCGCAAGACGTGCGGTAATCATTGAACCGCTGCGTAAGTTGGCCTCCACTACCAGCGTGCCCAGTGACAGTGCCGCTATGATGCGGTTGCGCGGCGGGAAATTGCGCGGCAGGGGCGGTTCGTCCGGAGGCATTTCACTGATGATGCATCCTGCCTCGCGCTTAATAATTTCGTCATAGAGGCCGTCATTTTCCGGTGGATAGCAATGGCCCAATCCGCACCCGCTCACCACGATGGTACGCCCGCCGGCCCGCATGGCACCATGATGGGCGGCCGTATCAATACCGCGTGCCCCGCCGCTGATAATCGTCACGCCAGCTTGGGCAAGGCCACGGGCGAATTTTTCGGCCTGCTCTCGGCCATACAAGGTGCACTGCCGTGCACCGACAACTGCAACCGCCACAGTATCGTCCGCCAATAATTCACCACGCACAAAAAGCACCGGCGGCGGATCCGACATCGGACGCAGCGCGATGGGCCATATGCTGTCGGCGGGACACACTACGTGCAGCCCCAGACGATCGCAGTCGGCAAGCACGCTTGCCATGTCCACAGCCGCTAATGCCGACGCCAGTGTTGCCGCCCGTCCTAGCGCTATTTCCAGCGCGGTGGCCAATTCCACGGTCGATAGCCCGCACGCGCGATGGGCGTCACCCACGTGCGATACTAAGCGGTTGATAAGCATCGGCCCAAGTCCGCTTGTGAGTGACAATTTGAGATAAGCCAGCGCCGCCGGCGACGCGATGGAGGTATCCGTCATGCAGAGGGTGCTCCAGCCGTCATCAGTGTGGCGATTGCTTCGAGAATCGCCGCATCTGGAACATCAGTCACAATGGCAACCTGGCCTGTCTTGACAGGCAAAATCAACCGCAGTCTGGCGCCGGCAACTTTTTTATCGCTGTACATCGCAGAAAGAATCGCCTGTGGATCATGCTTTTTCATGGTCGTGGGCAACCCCGCCTGTTGAATCAATTGCTCAAGCCGGGGCAAAAGTTGGGGGTCGCATCGGCCCAATTCCATGGCCAGCCGTGTAGCCGCCAGCATCCCCAGCGCTACCGCATAGCCGTGTGATAGCTTGTCATAACCAACCACTTTTTCCAAGGCGTGGCCAAAGGTGTGGCCCAGATTCAGATGGGCACGGATTGATTTTTCATACGGGTCCTGCGAAACGATATGCGCTTTGATGCGGACATTCTGATGGATCAATTCCGTCAGCGCGGATGGGTGCAAAGCCAAAATCTGCGGCAGGTTCTCTTCCAGCCAATGAAACACCCCCTCATCGGCGATGACCGCGTGCTTGATACATTCCGCCAAACCGGACTGCAACTCACAACGCGGAATCGTGGAAATTAAGTTGACATCCGCCGCCACCAGTGATGCATGATGAAATGCGCCGAGTAAATTTTTGCCCATGGTATGATCGATGCCCGTCTTGCCACCGACACTCGCATCGACCGCGGCCAGCAGTGATGTTGGCATTTGTATCAGTGGTACGCCACGCAGTACCGTAGCGGCCGCAAAGCCTGCCATGTCTCCTACTACACCTCCACCCAACGCGATAATGGGAAGGCGGCGCTCCCACCTATGTTGAAGGACATAATCCCAAATGTTTGATACCGTTTGAATATTTTTATGTTCCTCACCGGCGGAAACCACACATGCAAGCGCTTGAATGCCTACGTTCTCAAGGGCTGTCTCAAGCTTGCTTAAATGCAGCGGTGCCACATTGGAATCGGTCACCACGGCGCAGAGGCGGGGGTTATATTGATCTGCGATAAACACCGCCACGCGATCGCACAAATGTGCTCCAATGATGATGTCATAATCAGCCTCAGGTTGAGTCGCGGTCAGGTGAATCTTGTGCATGGCTGTATTTTACGCAATATCAGCCAAGTGTTCGAGTCCTGATCAATCGGCGTAGGCGGAACATACCGATGAGGGACCGATCCCGCGATTGGTCGTTACCCGTCTGCCGGGTGAAGCACAGAATTTGTACGACCGTCGATATGGCGGCCGTGGGCAGGCGGAAAATCACATTAAGAAGCAGCAACTGGGGCTATTGGCAGACCGCACAAGCTGCCATGAATTTAAGGCCAACCAGTTCCAGGTATTGATGAGTGGATGGGCTTATATCCTGATCGACTATGTTCGCCGGTCGGGGTCATAGGCGTCGGTCGGTGGCAGAAAAGAGGCAAAAAAGACCACACCGCATGGGTAATCGCGGCATGGCCGAAGCATAAGTGCCACCTCGGGACGGGCCATCGCCGGAGTTATAAAATCTAGCGTTAACTGCCTTGGCTCGATTCTTTTAAGAATTTTTCAATTTTACGTGCCTGCTCACCAGTAAGCCCCGCCTTGAGACGCATGTAATCAATGATGATAGCCCATTCTCCCGGCTTATATTGGGCGGGAGATCGCAATTCATGGCAGCGCATGCAATTTCTGGCCCACAATTCTGCGCCGGTCTGATGTTTGGCGGGATCATGAATGGCAAATGGCCAAGGCCATGAAGCAGCCTTCTTCGCGGACGCGGTGGTCGGGACATTGTGGCTGGCGCATCCCGCAAGTCCAAAAGCGAGGATCGCCAATGCCGTCGCCGCCGAACCACGTAAATAAAACTTCAAAACGCTTTTGCTTTTCATGTTGCACCTCGCCATCAAATGCCCACTGCCCATTGCAGCAGCAGAGCGTCATTGCCGTGCTGGCCATGGGACAGATTGTCAAATTCATATTCCAACTTCAGTACTTCATTGGAGTGTATCCAATAATCCAGTCCCACACTCCAACGCTGTTCAAAATCGGATGTCGGGTAGCTCGATCCGGATGGTCCGTAAATTTGGTCGTAGCGCAGCACCGCCATGATGTGCTTCACGTATTTAATGCCCGAAAGAATCGGCTGATAGGCCGCCTCCACTTGCCCGCCGTTGGACATATTGCCCAGCAGCGGCTGTGTGGGGGAATTTAAATATGACTGTGTGATCTGATCCCACGTCCAACCAGCCCGGAAGCGGAAAAGGCCGTCAATGTGGCGGTTCAAATAATAAAAATTCATATCCAAAGCCTGAATATCGGAGGAGGCAATGCTGTACGCACCGCTTGGACTCGGTTCAGAATAATCAAATGAGTACCCAAGTTCCAGATTCGGCACCGGCAGATAGCTGACGCGGCCTCCGATCGACTTGCCGTTCTGGGCGGAGGGATTCCAATTGCCGAAGTTCAATGTGGCGGCGTTATTGCCGGTGGATACCAGTTCCGGCCCCTGCGACAAAAACAAAAAGTAGGTGAAGTATCCGAGATCATCGGGTGCGGGCACCCCGCCTCGCGTCCAAGCCCCCAGTTCGTTAGGGGGTAACAAATTGTCCTGCAGCGATCCATCCACCAGCCACCGGTTCCATGGTGCTGTATTGTAATTGCCCACAATGCCCCCAATGGGACTTGTAATTAACCCCGCTCCGAGCGTCATATAGTTGTTAAGTAAATAATTAATATTAGCGGCTCCGATATCCGCTTCGGATCCGCCCGCTTGTCCACCTTGAGTGTAAAAATCAAAGGCCACATTGGCGAACATGTGTTTGTCCACCCGCACCTGAATCATTGGACTTGCGTCGGCGTAGAAGGTGGAGTTGGATCCGCCGCGATTGATAAGCTGCGTATTGATATCACCCGCAATGAGCAACCGCACATTCTTTGACTCCAACGATTGAAGCCGGCCAGATTCACGGTTCATCCGCCGAATAAGATCCCGTATGCGGCGGTGAATGCGTTTTTGATCCTCGGCAAAATTCTTGGGTGATGATGCCGTCGCCTGCTTCTTGATTTGCTTCTGTAATTTCAATTGCTGCTGATGCATGGTCTCCATTTCTTTGGCCATCTTCTGCATCTGAGCTTCCAGCTTCTGATATTTTTTACTCAGTTGCCGGTACGCGGCGGAACTCTGAACACCTGCAGAACCCTGAACCGTTGTCGAATTTTGGGCGTATAACCCTCCAGCAGAGCTTGCCAATATCCCTGCGGCGGTGGCCAGCGGAAGCAGCCGCCTCCACCGCCTGGCCTGATGTGAACATCGATCTGCGTGATGAATCCTCATGGCTGATACCTCCAAAAGAGACCACGTTCGGCCATCCGGGAAGCGCACCGATGCACCGTGCCGCGGAATCAACGGACAAAAGCATCGCATGCCGCAAAAAATCACGCATCAGGATTGTTATGCGATCTGATATAAGAAATTTCCTTATTTCTGCATCATTGACCGCTGCATGGTATTTTGGTGCGCAACCCGCATGCTTTCGCTAGTGCTTTGTCACGCCTACCAATTAGGATTGATTGGCCGCAAATGCCCCAACTGCAAGGAGCCAGCGGCGAAAAC
>DZDI01000084.1 GCA_022730455.1 Phycisphaera mikurensis
AGCGGGCGATGGGATTCGAACCCACGACGTCCAGCTTGGGAAGCTGGCATTCTACCGCTGAATTACGCCCGCAAGGCGACGGCGTCGACCATGATAACGCACAGTTGCCAGGTTGGAAAAGGCCAGGAGTCTATCCCAGCCGTGATCCGTGTATTTCCAGTAATTCTGTTCATAGGTTGTAAAAACAGTGCCATTGGCGTAAAGGGCGTCCATACACAGACACAGGCGGAGTTGGGGATATTGCTTTTTGATCTTGATGGCCCGACGTCTTGCATCCGAGGCATTTCCGGCACATCGCAGCTCTGCTATTACTTGGACAGACTCGTAGACCATCGGGTGTCACGAGTTTGGCTCCCAGGACATTGTGGTAATAATGGGTTTGGCCATTACTGGTACGCTCCAGGCAGTGTCCGCAGTGCCGTTGCTGAAAGTGTAATTGGCTGTGGCATCCAGTACCAGTAAAAAGTAGCCGTGCAGCCGCCCATAGTCCAATACTTTCATGCGAATAAGACGGTGAATCATGTTTCGCCGCAGTGTTTCCAGAGACCCCGTGGGAACATGGCCTAAAAAGTATTCCACCGTATCACTATGGGCGCGACGCTCCATGGCCGATCGGCTCAATCGGTTCAGATTGGCCAGGGCTGTGGGACTATCGAATTCAAAACGCAGTTTTCGCCGGGACCCCAACTTCAAAAGAAAAGTCATACCGGCCGTCCAGAACAGGAACTGGCTGGGATAGATGATGCTGCCCTGATCGCGGGTATCGGTCATCCGCCCCAGCCACTGCTATGTTTGAAGTAAATCCAGCATGATGATGGCCAGTGGGCCAAAGATGATGATCGGCATCGCTGCGCCCACCAATGGTGAAAGCCCGGACCCAGCCAATTGAAAAAATACAAAAGTGGTGATGAAGCACGCACCGGAAACCATGCCGCACCAAAACATATTGACCACCAATTTATCAGGCTCGCGCGTAAGTAAAAAGGGAATGCCCAGGAGCAGCATAATGATGTTTATAATGATCTGCGAAAATCGCGTATACATAATTTTCGCCAGCGCGATGCGGGTGGCGGGTGGGCTGTACAGCATCAATTTTGCAATCTGAGACGTGGATAGATAGTCCACCGCCTTTTTCTGGAAGATCAGATTCAATTGCCCGGGATTCAGCGGCGTATAGTACAGCTCATGGCGAATGGGTATTGGAGTCTCGGATGGTTTTGCAGCTTCGCGGTCGTTGATATTCACGACATCGCTCATAAGCCAGGCGCCATGGACCGGGCCTTCACCGATACGGCTCTTCCATACCGCCTTCTTGGCCATGATTCGACCAATTGGCGATCCACTGGTGGATCGCTCAATGATACGGACGTTCCAGAGCGTTTTAGTTTTGGGGTCGTATCGGCTCGCGAGAACCAGCGAATGGTCACTCTCAGGAAGAAAGTAGATGGCGCGATCCCGCAGGATGGATGCCGTCAGTTGACCGTGTTTTCGAAGTAGTTTATCGATGCAATGCGGCATGAGGAATTCTTGATCTACAACGACCAGCAGAGCAAAAAATACAGCGCACACAATAATCGGCACCGCAACCCGATACAGCGATACACCACTTGCAAGTAAGGCCGTCAGTTCACGGTGACGCGTCATGCGAACCATGGTAAAGCCGGCAGCGATAACCGGTATGACACCCGATACCATTTGAAAAATAACCAGTGATCGATAGAGGTAATAACTGACAATCTCATGCATCAGGCCGAGAAATGCGGCCATTGCGGATGCATTTTTGTAGGCCAGGCCCTTCGTGAAGAGATCAAAATTGACGATGATATCGAGCAGGATGTACATGCCCACCATTACGCAAAGCGCAAGGAGGTAATTAATAATAAAGTGCTTGATGATATAGCGGTCAATAATTTTCATAATTGTCGGATCGCCGCCCTACTGCCTCAAAAGGCTCTGGTAAACCAAAACATCAATTGCCAGAATAATTAAATTTCCCATCCAGATCAGGGCCAGACCGGACCACGGTGATCCGGTATTCCGCGTGACCACGCCACCGCCGGTATTGATCAGCAATACCAGGATCATTGCTGGGCCAACACCCACGACAAACACCGCCAGAGGATTACGTCCCTGCAGAATGATCCCCAATGCGGCACCAAGAATGACCAGAGCGACGCAGGAAAAGGCAAATGAGAGACGACTATTAAATTCCGATAGTATCTGCCGCTGCAAATGCGCTATATGGTGTACAATTTGTTTCTGCAGAGCCACGCTTTGTGGGGTTTTCACACGATGCTGTCCGGAAAAGGCCAGCGACTGCTGATTCAGGGCGATGTTGGATATGACCACCGCAGGCGGCCCTGTATGGTAATAATGATTTATGGACGGTTCGCGAACGCGAATGGGAGCGGCTAATTTAATCCCTGCAGTGATATCCTGCCCGTCATGCAAGGGTACCAACGTGGCTGCGGGCGCAAGGTATTCCGTCACGAGTCGGTTTCGACGATACACTGACACATGAACCGAACGCCCAGCGGACGCCTGCATCCGGAATTGCCCAAGGCTATCCACCGATTTTGAATCAAAATCAATGGATACGTATCCATCGCGCCGGCGAAAACGGATGGGGCTGTGCGCGTGGCGGTTGTACCAAGCACCGACGTACGCCAGTTTGTCTGCCGCAAGTTTTTTATCGATCAGTGATCGAATCGGGCCGTATTCCTCGGGATGATGAAGCAGCGAAGCCAACTTTTTAAAATCCATAAATTTCGGACGATTGGTGATGATGGATCCAACGACATAAGGTTTGCCATCGGGCGGAAGGTACCGAATAGTTCCCTGCATCTGGCGAAAACTATGCGGGTCAAACGCCGTTCCATCATCAAGCTGCACGCCAATTCGAACTTGATTATCGCGTTTGTCGCGGTCGATAATCACGTTGGCGGCTTTGGCCAGAACAATGGCCGTAGGTTTGCCGTTTTTCAGCGGCGTAGCTGCCAAAGCGCGAAGCTGAATGATGGTTCGCGTAACTCCTGGAGGGGGTTTATCGTCAGCAGGAACGGGTTCCGGATAGGCACTGTTGGCATAAATAACAATTTTTCCAAATTGGAACGGTTGGCGTTGCCCAACATTATGCAGGAGCAGCGAGGCGATGTCGGTCTGAATGGCCTGCTGTGTTCTTTCTAGGAAGGCCGGCACCACATATCCAACAAATGCAACATCTACCCCCCCCACCAACACCCCCAGAATCAGTGCTGGTGCCACTAGTGATGCGTACCCAATGCCCCCGGCCCGGGCCCCGGTAAATTCATTGTCGGTCGCCAATCGCCAGTACACAATAACCGCGGCAAACAGGGCAGATAGTGGAATGGAATAGGCAAGCATGGCTGGGATGAGATCAAGGAGCACCCATAGGAGTTGAATCAGGCTCAATCCTTCTTTGGTAAGCGGACGAAAGGTACCACCAAACGCCAGAATCACCGTCAGCGTAACTGAGACCATGAGAAAAACGCGGAGCAATTCGCGCAGGACATACCAATGGAGTGTGACCTTCATCCTTGAAAACCCCTGGGCCGGAGGGCACCGCGATCAGAGCCGCTGCAGAGCGAGCCGTTTTCCTGATTGCGGTCTACCGCCAAATTATGCTCCGCTGTAAACAACTAATGACAAAGGGCTCTAGCATCAACCATCTCAAGTCACGTGCCCAACAATCCTAAGTTTAACGCCTGGGTAAAAACTGGGAAACCATCAGGTTATCGCCGCCGAGCCTTGGACGACTCAAGGCGGCAATGACGATCGACATTCAATGCTCTCGAAACAAGGTGAAGATGTAATGCGATCTCTGCTGCACAAACTGACGAGAGACGCCTAGATTTTCAGCATTTTTTCAAAAATACGAGTGCGAGCCGCCACCGAGCCGGCCGTAGCGCGATGAATTCCCACAGTCGAGAACCCCTCAATGGTGAAGCTGGCCATGATCGTGCCGGCAATAATGGCTCGCTTAAATTCGGCGTCGGTAAATTTTGGTTTTCGGGCGAGATATCCCAGCATTCCTCCTGCAAAACTATCGCCAGCTCCAGTGGGATCTACCACTCTGGCGGATGGAAAGGCTGGCATAGGTAAAAATAAAGATCCCGTAGCAGCCAGACAACCATGTTCCCCTTTTTTCACCACCACCAGCCGCGGGCCTGATGGCCGCAAAAGCCGCCGAATTTTTTCCACGCACGCGACCAAATTGACCGTTCCGACGAGCAATCGGGCCTCCAAATCATTGAGAACAACACCATCAAGCTTTTTCAGGCTGGCAATGAGCTCTTTATGATAATTTTTTATCCACAAATCGCGTGTATCGGCCACTACCAGCATCGGTTTTTTTACCTGCGACAGAAGTTCCATCTGCAACGCAGGGTGGGTGGCGGCGAGGAACACCACTCGGCTGTCGCTATACCGGGCTGGTATTTTGGGAGCCGACTCCGCGAGTACATTCAGATCAACGGCCGTCGTTGTCGCCTCATTCATGGTCGTATCGTAAGAACCGCTCCAGCAAAACGTTTTACTGCCCGCCCGGCGTTCAAGGCCGGCAATATCAATATTTTTGTGTTGGAACGCCTTTTCAAATTTGCGTGGAAAGTCGTCACCCACCACACCAACAAGCCTCACTTTACCAAAATGCGCTGCCGCTCGGCTGAAATAAATAGCCGAACCTCCAATCGCGTCATTCACCTGTCCAAAGGGCGTTGTTACACTATCAATACCAATAGAACCGGTCACCAATAGCGACATATGATCTCCAAAAGCGGCACATTTCAGTTGGGGCCATCACCTCAGGCTCCCCACAAACACTATAACCGAAAATATCTTTGCGCTGCGGGCCGAGAATTTCGCAGCCTCGTCATTGGTATTGCGCGGCGAGCCTTTGGAACCATAATTCGATATCCACCCACCGGCTGGGTTTATTCCATCGATGCCAATGCGTACGATATTCGTCGGCAAGGGCGGTGATGATCTGATGTTGCGCCGCCCTGTCAGAAACACCCTTGGCGCCAGACCGATGCAGTCCATGGGTAATCGCCATGGCGGCCATCTTTAATGAGATAAGTAAACCGTCATGCAGATGTTTATCCATCGGCATGGAGAAACCTTCCACAGCCGCTATAGATTGCTCCAGTTCGGCAAGCACCTCACCCCCTGCCGCCGGGTTGAACATATCTCGATAGACATGTTCCGATGCCGGTTCACGAAACAGGTGAAACTCCAATGATGAATTCCGGGGTCTTGCTGTGGCGATTCGTCCGTGGATGGTTCCAAGAAGTTTCAAGGCGTCAACGGCAGGCAGATGACCAACCATCCGCGCGACGCAACGGTCAATATCGGCATCACGTGACTGCGGATTCCATGCGATCGCCCCACCGGCAATTAAGGGAATAACACTGACGGCAAAGCATTGCTGGTGTCCGTAATCGCCCCAATCCGTCAATAGCATTCCAGCAGCGCCATGGCGCCGGCCAGCCGCCACTGCGCAGCGGATGTTGGACAGCGCCGTATCAAGCCGTCCACCAAACGACTGCCAGGATGATGTTCCGGGGCACACGTACCAAGGGCGACCAGCACGGGCAAATATTTCTCCATGCTCTTCAAATGGATGGTCGGCCTCATAACCCCATTCCAGCAGAGTTGCGTCATTCGGCAATGACGGTATTTTCTCCGGGTGATTGAGAATAATATCCCCCCAAAGGGCAACCGACTTGCCATGCCTGGTAGCCATCGTGGCACATTGCCTGATCCAGCGGACATACGCCTCGCCGACGCCGCCGATTTGGTCGGCGTAGTCACGGCTGCGCCCCAGAGCCAAGTCCCAAGATTCATCACAACAGATATTAAAATGACGGCTGGAGAAATTAGGCAAAAATGCATCGTACATGCCGGAAAGCAGCGATAGGGCCGCTGGGTCACTGATGCATAATGTCCATGGATCGTTACACCAGGGTTTAATTCCGCGGGCAGCCAATTCAGTCGGCTCAATCTCAGCCAGGTGACGGTACCGCGGATGGCGCAGGATTTTTTCAAAATGTCCCAGACTGGCAAGGGATGGGACAAATTCAATACCGTTTTGAGCGCACAGATGATCGAGATGTTGTATGTCGGAGGCTGTCAGTGGTGTGGTGTCGGCATAAAACTCATGTCCGGGAAATGCAAATACATTTTCAATATAGAGCTGAAACTCATTGTATCGAAGTTCCGCCAGATACCGAATAATGCTTTCCAACTTTTCAATCGACGGCACTTTGCCACGGGATACATCGAGATAAAAGCCCCGCCGCATCAATTCAGGCCAATCGCAGATTTGCACGGCGGGAATGGTATTGCCTCGCGCGGTAATAATTTGTTTCAACGTTTGCAGAGCGTATGCGGCACCCTGTGGGTCCGACGCCCTGACGTGCACCCCGTTCTCACCGATGGTCAGTTCGTATTCCTGGGCGTGCGGCAGCGCAGAATCGATAATCACGTCGACGATAGCGGCGGCGGTCGTTATCGCTGATACGTCCAAGCTGTTGAGTTGCCGGACGATTATTGGAGGGATTACCGACGGCGCGCCGTGCCATCGAACGCTGGGATTAGCTGGCCAGAGAAACGTCGCCCCCGTGATCGTTAGCCTCTGCGGCGGAGGGAATATGCCCAGAAACTCTGCTGATTGATATTGATCCAAAGGCCGCGTCCATCGCAACAATCTTACTTAGGCCATGTTATACTTTCAGCTAGGTTTGGGCTATGGATGCGATCAGGATGTCAAAGCGATCAGTTTTACCCGAGAGGAATACCACATGAGTGCTCCGATGCATCCATACAGTGACTATGGGGTAGCGCTTAGAACGCTTCGCTCGGGCCGTAACATGCTGGGAATACTGCTATTCGCCTGTGTCATGCTGCAAATCTTTGGCTTCATTATGATGCGATTCACGACGCAGCCATATATCGGTTCGCAGATTGTGGTAACAAGGCATGAAAGTTTGACGAAAGCGCGTGAGGCGGCTACTGGTCAGATACATGTTGCCCGAACGGGCGATGTTGGGCAACTGGCCTCAGGGCGCCGTGTCTTGGAAAACTATATGCCGCGACAATGGCGTGCCATTCTGCGTCAGGGCCGCAGACTGAATCTGCGGCGACAATGGCGTATCGCCTACTACCTGACGGTACCGGTGACGCAGCTTTTAGGTGTATTGGCGTCCGCATCTCAGGCGGTGCTCATCTTTGTCACTTTGCTGGTGATGTTGATCGGAGGCGCGCCCGGCATTGCCCACGTAACGCGGAGTTTTTTCTGGTCGGTGGTGCTTTTATTCATCGTCATCCCATGGCAGTATATATTGCCCGGATTTCCAATTCCCGGCATTTTATATGGATGGCATGAACTGATGCGTACGTTAGATTTATCGTTTTTGCCCGCTCCTGGCCATGGGATTCCCCCAGGGCAACGGGCACTCATTGTAGCCCGATATATTCTTTGGCCCGTTGTAGGGTTGGTTGTAATGTTGGTAACGGCGGAAAGGTTCAGGGCTGGCACCCGTCTGGCCATTGGCCATCCGCTTCAGTCACTCGTAAACAAAAGCCGCCCTGCCGCGAATCCCAGTCCCCAAACTGAAGTTGTCAAGGCAGGATTGCGGATTTGATGGGTACTCAATCAAGCGAGTCGATTGCCATCCATACAACAGTGCCGCGTACTGGCATGCTGATTTATACAGGCGGGATATGCACATATGGCTGATCAAGATTCATCGACAATAAACAGCGATGCCTCACTGGAGGCACAGCTCCATTTGCTCTGCGGTGATGCCGACCACACGTACAGTCCCGTTCAGTTGGCTGACCGAATGAAACTTGCAGCCAAGGAACACCGGCCACTGCGGGTAAAACTTGGCATGGATCCAACCGCCCCCGATTTGCATTTGGGGCATGCCGTGGTGCTGCGCAAACTTCGGCAATTTCAAGATTGGGGACACAAAGCTATATTAATTGTGGGTGATTTTACGGCCATGATTGGCGATCCAACCGGCAAAAAGAAAACCCGACCCACGCTGAGCCGCCAGCAAGTGGATGCCAACGCCATGACGTATCTCGATCAAGCCGGCAAGATATTGGACACCAGCCCCGAACGACTGGAGATTCGTCGCAACAGCGAGTGGCTGAGCAAGATGGATTTTGCCGATGCGCTGCGATTGGCGCAGCAGATGACGGTTGCACGGATGTTGGAACGCGACACCTTTGCCGACCGCTACAAGGCTGGCGAAGCTATCTACATCCACGAGTTCATGTATCCACTGATGCAGGCGGCCGACTCTGTGGCCATAAGGGCAGACGTGGAACTCGGTGGAACCGATCAGACATTTAACAACTTGATGGGCCGCGATTTACAGTCTGCCCAGGGCCAGGCTCCGCAAATTGTCATGGTGATGCCGATTCTCAACGGCACCGACGGTATGAACAAGATGGGCAAATCATTGGGCAACTATGTAGGCATCAGTGAACCGCCACAGGAGCAGTTCGGCAAGGTGATGAGCATCCCTGATGCCTTAATGCCGGAATGGTTCAAACTCTGCACCAGCGTTGCAGCATCCGAGGCGGCCATCCTTTGCAATGCAGGCGTCACCCACCCTCGAGCCGCCAAGGAGCGATTGGCTGTGGAAATTGTATCGACATTCCATTCACATGCGGATGCAGCCGCGGCCGCGGCGGACTTCAAACGGCGATTTTCCGATGGATTATTGCCGGCGAGCATCGAGGAAGTGCCGGTGGCCCCCGGGCAGATTCAGGCGGGTAAAATCGGCATCTTGAATTTAATCAAGACAGCAGGTTTTGCGGCCTCCACCAGTGAAGCCCGACGTTTGGTCGAAGGCGGTGGAGTTCTGCTTGCAGGCAACAGAATAACCGATTCTCGGCTGCAAGTCGCGCTGGACTCGAAGCCGGTACTGCAGGTGGGCAAGCGACGGGTGGCGAGAATGGTCGCGGCACCGGAATAATCGATGTGTACCAGAGCGGAACCGCTTCTCGTGGCATTGCGGGGATGGCGCAGTCGCGCTTACGATTAACGGTGCGCGGGACGTGAACATACGCGTATTTGTTTTTTAGTGAAAGGGCTGAAATGATTACAACCAGGGGATACGCGGCAATGGAGGCCAGCGCCGCTTTGAAAACCTACAGTTTTGAACGCCGGGATCCGAAGGATTGTGATGTCGTTGTTGATATTCAATTTTGCGGTGTTTGCCATTCGGACATCCATCAGGTGCGAAATGAATGGGGTGGAGCGGTGTTTCCAATGGTGCCCGGGCATGAAATCGTCGGTATCGTATCGCGCATCGGATCCCGTGTGACGCGCTACAAAGTGGGTGATCGTGTTGGTGTAGGCTGTTTTGTTGATAGCTGCCGGCAATGTGAATGCTGCCGAAAAGGTTATGAGCAATTCTGTGATAAAGGCATGGTACAGACTTACAACAGCCAATACTACGACGGCGAGCGAACAATGGGTGGTTATTCCAAAGTAATCGTGGTCGATGAAAACTACGTTTTGCGAATCCCTGATGCCTTACCAATGAATGCATCCGCCCCTCTGCTATGTGCAGGCATTACGCTCTATTCGCCGCTTAAACATTGGCAGGCAGGCCCCGGGAAACGCGTTGGAATTATTGGGTTGGGTGGATTGGGCCATGTGGGGGTAAAAATCGGCCACGCCATGGGAGCGGAAGTTACGGTTTTAAGTCAAACCTTGAAAAAGCAGAGCGACGGCAAACGGCTCGGTGCCGACCATTTTTTGGCCACCAGCGATCCCAACACATTCAAAAGCCGAAAAAACTATTTTGACCTGATGATCAACACGGTGGCCGCCAATATTGATATCAACAGCTACCTTGATTTGTTGCGAATGGACGGAACACTGGTGTTGGTGGGTGTTCCGCCAGCCCCTATGACGGTGGGTACCTTCCCGCTGATTTTTGGCCGCCATCGGCTTGCGGGATCAGGCATTGGCGGGATGGCAGAAACGCAGGAGATGCTGGATTTTTGCGGCAAACACGGCATTACATCTGATATTGAACTCATTAAAATTCAGCAAATTAACGAAGCCTACGAACGCGTTGTTAAAAGTGATGTGCGCTATCGGTTTGTCATTGATATGGCGTCGCTTTAACTTTGCAGTCTGTCCATGTAATAACAGGGCTTCGGGGACACATGTCGATGCGAATCAATCTGCCGTTTGTGTCGCTGACTCCAGTAAACTAAATTTGCTTCCATGGAACATTTTCTGCACGCGCAGGCAAGTCTCCGGGATCGGCGGTCATGGGCGATAGCCAACAAATTGAAACTCATCGCTGATCCCGCTATCATACCTGCCTGCTATATGAGGTATGCGCTATGACTGATACAGCTATCGAATTTAATCCTGCTCTTTGTATCCCTGCCCCAACATCGGAGACTAAATACGGTCCGATTAAAGGCATTCTGTGGTTGATTTTCTTTGCCGCAGGTGTTGCAAGTGTCATCGGAAATATTTTGATTCGCGCCACATTTCTCCCCGGTGCTACGTCGTCTAATTTTCACCAGGTAGCGATGCTGGGATTTGCATTGCACATGATTGGGCCAGTTTTCGCGGCTGGAGCGGTGGCCCTGTCGCCGCGAGTTAAAATTCTCCATGCGTTGTCGGTACTTGTGCTGGCGATAGCTGTGGCTTTTACACTGATTCTCATTTTCACTGGCATATTCACCATCACACATACTCGATGATTTCAGTGATTGCCGCAGTATTTGAGATAGCTGGGACAGTACCAACCGGGTTGGACATATGGCAAAACGCAGCGGCGCTGAATCACCACCGGCCAATGTGGCGATGCGGTATTATCGCCTGCTAAAAGGGCATTTTGGAAGCCCACATTGGTGGCCCGCTCAGTCCACCGTTGAAGTAATCATCGGTGCTGTGCTTACTCAAAACACCAACTGGCGAAATGTTGAAAAAGCTATCGGCAATTTAGCTCAACGTCATTGTCTGGATGCCGTGGCAATCCTTGCCTTGCCAATAGGCGAGCTGGAGCAACTGCTGCGACCCAGCGGCTACTTCCGCATAAAGGCCCAACGGCTTCGGCGTGTGATGGCTTGGTACGCACAGCATATGGGCGCCAATGCCGTCCCATTAAGCCAGATACCAACCCTCAATCTTCGCGCTGAATTATTAGCCATCAACGGCGTTGGCCCGGAAACAGCTGACAGCATCCTGCTCTATGCCCTGCATCGCCCTGTTTTCGTCATTGACGCCTACACTCGGCGGATTGTCCATCGGCATGAATTGTTGGACAAGGATCGGGATTACGACGCACTTCAACAATATTTTCAGCAGAATGTCCCGGCCGAAATTAGCATATACAACGAATATCACGCACTGATCGTACAAACCGGTAAACACTTTTGCGGTCCCCAGCCGGAGTGTTCACATTGTCCATTGCGTAAAGTTTTGCCGCCGTCCAGCCAACTCAGACAAATGAGCCCACTGAAAAAAATGGCCCCTTAATCCGATGCACCAGGATGGAATCATTTGGAATTGGCACTGCCATTGTCGCTCACCGACGTGGAGTCAGTGAGCGGTGCCGTATGTGTATCCGCCCATTTCGCGAAATTTTTATGCATGTTGGCCAAAGAAAACAGATGAGCATAGATCAACATCAGATAGCCGCGCCGTCCCAATGAAGTAAGTTGCGTGTCAGAGAGTTTACCAAGGCGAGATTCATCTATAACATAAAACTCACGAAGGGTAAAAACCGTTTTGCCCCCCTGCGCGATCTGAAACTGACGAGGTACCAGGAGATCAAGATTTTTCAATTCCTGCACAAAATCGCGGGTGCGTTGAGTCTGATCATG
>DZDI01000225.1 GCA_022730455.1 Phycisphaera mikurensis
AACCCGCAAATGGGCAGAAGTCACACCGGCTCTGGAGAATATGGTCGAGGCAGCCCGCCAGGTTCGCGCCCGGCACGGTTGACATCCTTCCTTGAAGCCATGAAGAAGCCCTCTTTTTTCCGGGGGCTTTTTTTATGACCATTCCGGACTGTCATTAACTAGCCATATGGTTATTGAACATTGTTGATGGCGTGAGGGTCCAACCTGCGCTATGGTCTGAATTTCAACAATAACGAGGGAGTGACAGCTATGAAAAACGACGTGACCGATGCCATGATCCACGGCTTCAAGGCGTTCCACCGTACCTATTATGATGAGCACCCCGACCTTTTCGATTCCCTTGTGGGGAAAGGGCAAAGCCCGAAAGTCATGCTGATAGGCTGCTCCGATGCCCGGGTCAACCCCGCATCCCTCTACGGCAGCGAGCCCGGAGATATTTTTGTAGTGCGCAATATCGCCAATCTCGTGCCCCCGGCGGAGCAGGACGGCCATCTCCATGGTACCAGTGCTGCAGTGGAATTCGCGGTCAGCCAGATGGAAGTCGAACATATCATCATCAACGGCCACTCACACTGCGGCGGCATAAAAGCGCTGCTTCACGGTACCGACGGCAAATATGTCGGCCCCTGGGTGGACATTGCCAAAGACGCCCGGTCCGACGTACTGCGGGAGTACGCCGACGCCAGCCCGGAAGAGCAGGCACGTGCACTGGAAAAATCCAGCATTTTGATTTCTCTTGAGAATCTGCTGACCTTCGACAGTGTGCGCCGCCGCGTGGTGCGGGGTGAGTTGCAGTTGCATGGCTGGTACTTCGATATGGAAGAAGGCACTCTCCTCAGCTATCGTGCGGAGAAACATCAGTTCGAGCAGTTGGCCTGAGGACACCATATGGAAAACAGCGCCAATCTTTCGCCATTTAAAAATCTGCGCGCGGATGTGCCCGCCGCCGTGGTCGTCGCCCTGGTAGCGATGCCGCTCTGCCTCGGCGTAGCTTTGGCGTCAGGGACCCCGCTGATCGCCGGACTGATTGCGGGCGTTATGGGCGGCCTACTGGTCCCCTTGTTCAGCCGTTCGCAACTGGCCGTCAGCGGTCCGACGCCCGCCATCGTCGCCACGGTACTCCTGGCCATGCAGGCGTTGCCGAGTTTCTCCGCCTTCCTGCTGGCGGTAGTCATCGCCGGGGGCATCCAGATGGTTCTGGGTGCCATACGTGCCGGCGTCGTCGCCTATTTTTTTCCTTCTGCGGTCATTCAGGGCATTCTTTCGGCTATCGGTATCATCATCATCCTCAAACAGTTTCCTTATGCCATCGGTTTTGACCTGGGCGAATTTGGCAATCAGGATTTCATCAGTGCCCATGGCGAGAATACCTTCACCGGTGTCATCGCCGCCCTCGCCCACCTGGAATGGGGCGCGCTGCTGGTCAGCGTACTTGCCCTTTCCATTCTCATCACTTGGGACAAGGTGGCGGTACTGCGTAAACAGACCTGGCTGTCGGGACCACTCATGGCGGTGATCTTGGGCACCCTGCTCAACACACTGTTCCTCTACACCGTTCCGGATCTGGCCGTCAGCGGCCAAAACCTGGTCAACCTGCCGATCATCCGCTCCGTTGCAGATCTGCAGGGCATGCTGCAAATGCCGGACTGGGGGATGATCGGATCAAAAGCCGTCTGGGTGACGGCCATCGCCCTCACCTTTATCACCAGTCTGGAGAGCCTGTTATCCATCGAGGCTGCGGACAAACTGGATGTATTCAAACGACGCACGCCCCTTGATCGCGAATTACTTGGACAAGGTGTGGCCAATATTGCCAGCGGTCTGATCGGCGGGCTTCCTGTGGCGGCGGTTATCGTGCGCAGTACGGCCAACGTGGCGGCTGGGGCCCGCACTAAGGCGAGTGCCTTTCTGCATGGCTTGTTCCTGCTACTCGCAGTTCTGTTTCTGGCGACGTTGTTGAACCAGATTCCGCTGGCTGCCTTGGCATCCATTCTGATTTTCGTCGGCTTCAAGCTGGCCCACCCAAGCATCTTCCAGCGAATGTTTCGGCTGGATAAATCGCAGTATCTGCCGTTCATGATCACCATTGTGGCGATTCTCTTTACCAGCCTCATTACCGGCGTGATCATCGGCCTGCTGGCCGGGGTGTTCTTTGTCCTCAAGGCCAATTACCATAGTGCCATAGAGATTGGCCGGGAGGGCCCCGCTTATAAAATTGCCTTGAACCGGGAGGTGACATTTGTCAACAAGGCGCGACTTTCCCACATCCTGGAACGACTGCCAAAGGGCGCTGAGGTCATACTGGATGGTGAACATGTGGGTTTCATCGATCACGATGTCCTCGAAGTGATCAGGGATTTTGAACGCTCTGCGCCCTTGCGTGAAATCCGCCTACGGGAACAGGGCTTTGATGCGTCGGTGCTGAAGGCCCCCGTATAATGATCACAGGCGACCCTGCGCCAGTAGTTCTGCATTGCCTCCTGCTGCCGTGGTGTTGATGCTCACGGCCTGTTCGGCCACCATGCGCA
>DZDI01000226.1 GCA_022730455.1 Phycisphaera mikurensis
CCGGGCCGGAAATCTGGCAGGCGACGGGCGGGCGCATCACGCATTTTGTCAGTTCGATGGGTACGACGGGCACGATTATGGGTGTTTCGCGCTATCTTAAGGAGCAAAGCGAGGCGGTGCAGATTGTCGGTGTACAACCTGCCGAGGGCGCGTCTATCCCCGGTATTCGGCGCTGGCCTGCGGCCTATTTGCCGAAAATCTATGAGCCGCAACGGGTCGATCAGGTCATGGATGTCAGTCAGACTGAGGCTGAAGAGATGACCCGCCAGCTTGCGCTGCGCGAAGGTATTCTGGCCGGTATTTCTTCGGGCGGTACGCTGGCAGCGGCACTTCGCTTGGCCGAGGGGCTGAGTCATGCGGTCATCGTGACCATTGTGTGTGACCGGGGTGATCGTTATTTGTCCACTGGTGTATTTCCGGGGTAGTTCATTCAACGTTCCCTTTTCTTGTTCGGATACCTGCCCCGGATTAGCATCCGGGCTACAAGACTATCCTGGTTCGATTAAGTTAATTTAGTTTGGAATAAGATTCTATATGTCGAATAAACGTAAGGGATTGATTTTTGAAGTCGATATCACCGGCTTCACGCATGAAGCGCGCGGTGTAGCGCATCACGAAGAGAAGGCGGTATTTGTCGATGGCGCGTTGCCGGGCGAGCGGGTTAAGGTGCAATTGACCAAGCCGCATCGTCGTTTTGATGAGGCTGAGGTAATTGAGGTCATTACAGCCTCACCGGATCGGGTGGAAGCACAGTGCGCGCATTTTGGCGTATGTGGCGGCTGTTCGCTGCAACATATGCGCGATTCGGCGCAGATTGATGCTAAGCAGGGCGTGTTGCTGGATAACCTGCGCCAACTCGGTAAAGTCGAGGCCGAGAGTCTATTGCCTGCCTTGCGCGGGCCATTGTGGGCGTATCGTCGGCGTGGGCGTTTGGGCGTGAAGTGGGTGCCGAAGAAAAATCGTGTGCTGGTTGGCTTTCGTGAGCGCGGTACGCCGTACTTGGCGGATTTGCGGCGTTGTGAGGTTTTAGACCCTAGCGTGGGCGAGCGTTTAGAGGAGCTTGGTGCGCTGATGGGTGGCATGGAAGCGCGCTCAACGATTCCGCAAATTGAAGTCGCGGTGGGGGATGAGGCTACCGCGCTGGTGTTCCGCCACATGGAGTCGTTGAGTGATGCTGATCGCGAGTGCTTGGTGGACTATGCCAAACGCACGGGGCTGCACATTTTTTTGCAGCCCAAAGGCCCCGATACCGTCCATCGTCTATGGCCGGAACAGGGCGAGTTGTTTTACGTACTGCCAGCGCATGATGTGCGTATCGATTTTTTGCCGGTGGATTTTACGCAGGTGAATGGCCTATTGAACCGCGATATGGTCGATCTTGCATTGAATTTGCTGGATATTCATCCGAACGAGCGTGTACTGGATTTGTTTTCTGGACTGGGGAATTTCACTCTGCCGATGGCGCGATGTGCCGCCGAAGTGGTCGGGGTGGAAGGCGATGCGCCGATGGTGCAGCGTGGCGAGGAAAGCGCCCAGCGTAATGGCATTACCAACACACGGCATTTTGTCGGTAATTTGTTCGAGCCTGATCCTAAACAGGAATGGATGCAGCAAACTTACGACAAAGTCCTGCTCGACCCGCCGCGTGCGGGTGCGATGGAAATCATGCCTTATCTAGCCAAGATGAAACCCAAGCGCATCGTGTATGTGTCGTGCAACCCGGCAACTTTGGCGCGTGATGCGGGCATTCTAGTGAATGAGCACGGTTATCGGCTGGTTTCTGCGGGTGTGATGGATATGTTCCCGCATACCGCGCATGTGGAGTCGATTGCGGTATTTGAGCCGAAAAAACGCGGTTGAATGGCATTGCTATTGCCGAAAAATCGGCATTATTGTCCTCAGTCGGCGACTTTTTCGCTACAGTCGCTCAAGTCCGAATCGGCGGTTCGTTGTCTCATCGCTATTCCCCAACCCGCGACATCAACCACTGCGTAACAAGTGGCACGGGTCGCCCGGTTGCGCCTTTTTTATCGCCGCTATTCCACGCCGTGCCGGCAATATCCAGATGCGCCCAGGGGTAGGTTTGGGTGAAGCGGGAGAGGAAGGCGGCGGCGGTAATTGCGCCGCCTTCGCGGCCTCCGATATTGGCCATGTCAGCGAAATTGGATTTGATCAGGTCTTGGTAGTCGTCCCATAGTGGGAGTTGCCAGGCGCGGTCGCCGCTGATCTCACCCGCGCTTAGGATCGACTGAATCAGGCTGTCGTCGTTGCCGAGCAGACCAGAGGGGGCGCGAGCGAGGGCGATCACGCAGGCGCCGGTGAGGGTGGCCATATCAATCACGGCGGCAGGCTGGAAGCGTTCGGCATAAGTAAGCGCATCGCACAGGATCAGGCGGCCTTCGGCATCGGTATTCAGCACTTCAATGGTTTGGCCGGACATGGAGGTGACGATGTCGCCCGGCTTGAGTGCGCCGCCGGAGGGCATGTTTTCTACGCTGGGAATCAGGCCGATAAGGTTGAGCG
>DZDI01000085.1 GCA_022730455.1 Phycisphaera mikurensis
GCCGTGCCGGAACCGGCCAGCATGGGCCTGCTGGTGGCAGGCGGATTGGGGCTGCTTTTATTGAGACGCCGCCGCGCGGTTTAGTCCGCCGCATATTTTCAGAGCTGGAGTTGATTTTTATGCCTCACAAGACTGCCGCTGGCTTGCGTGGGCCTTCCGCGGCCGCCAAGATAATTGGAGTGGTGGCGCTGGCTGTTGCGGCTGGCGTTGCATCGGCCGGGGTTGCGTCGACGGTGGTGATCTATCGCGATGGATTTGCGGGTACCGCATCCACCCCTCTGAACGGCACGGCTCCGGGCGTTGGACCGGCGGGTGCGAAGTGGACGGCCGGTCCGGGGTGGATGGCCAACGGTTCGCAGACCTCAAGCGGTGCGGGGAATTCAAATGCCTATCTACCCTGCACGGTAGCCGCCGGGCATATTTACACGCTTTCCGCGGGCCTGAATCCCGGCAACGTATTCGGCGGTTGGTTTGGCTTGGGGTTCGTCTCTGCCAATCCCCCGACCGGTGCGACCTATTGGTTCGCCGGTTCCGGTGGGGGTTACCTGAACCCCGGCCCGTGGCTGCAAGTAACCGGAGAGCGGGGCGACGCCAAGGGCAATGAGGGACAGTACAGTCCCGGCCCCGGCCACTCAGGTGGGTACACTGCTTTCCCAACCACTTCGGGCGTGCAGGATGTATCAATTGTCTTAAACACAACAGCCACGCCTTGGACATTTCGTGTTTTTGACAATGGCAAAGCGGCCTCCCCCGTTGTGGCGCTTAAGTCCAAGCCTAAGATCATTGGAGTGGCGCTGGGGGATAACGGGAACCCGATGGCCAATGGCACGGTTTCCCATTTTAGTCTGACGGTGAAAACGCCTGAAAAAGGAGGCCACAAATGAAACGTCGCGGCTTTACTTTGGTGGAACTCTTGGTGGTGATCTCCATCATTGCTTTGTTAATTGCGCTGCTGTTACCGGCATTGGCCCGGGCCAAGGAGCTTGCCAACAGGACGGTGTGTGCTTCCAATGTCAAGAGCATTATCGAGTCCATGGTGATTTACGCCCAGAGTAATGAAAATCTCTTCCCGTCCGTACCCGGATCGGGGTGGGGCCAATACGCTAATTCTAATTGGTTTCCCAATGTCGGCTACTCATTTGCCACCACACAACAGGCAACGCAGGAGTGGTATACCCCCTCTGCGAGCCCTGCGAGTGCACCGTGCCCGCTCGCCTGCCTCTGGCTGTTGGTCTTAAACGGCCAGATGACGCCCGCCAGCTTTATATGTCCGTCCGATCCGTTCGGGACAGTTCCATCCGCAGAATATTATCCCATATCTGGCGGAGGCGTAGCGGTGAATGGCAATTTTGGTGGCCCCAGCGGACTCAACGGCACAAATTGGCTGGTCGACGGGCGGGGTGAGAGTTACTCTATAGCGGATCCGTGGCCCAACAACGATGTATGGCCCAATTCTGGGGTAGGGCGCTGGTGGACTGGCAATGTAGGCAGCACTGTTCCACTTGTCAGCGATATGGCGCCCATGCAGGATCTTAATGCACCGGGGAATTTGGAACGCCTGCCGACAACATTGGTCAAAGGGAATACCTACGGCAGTTATATATACAATTCCGGCAACCATGGAGGTGCGGGCCAGAACGTTGGTTTTGGCGATGGCCACGTGACTTGGGAACACACCCCTTACTGCGGTGAGGATGGCGACAACATTTTTACGTATGACACCAGTGGGACGCCCAGTGCGACGAATCCCAATCAGGTTGCGATAACGAGTCCCATTTCCGATACGGTGCTCATCCAGACGACGACGCCGCCGTACGATACGTGTATGGTGCCAGCGCGTAATGTGGCCACGGGCCAATGGTGAACTTACCCCGGATCATCGCTTTGGCGATGATGACACACATGCAAGCATTTCTGCGGAGCCTTCATTTTGAAACGAAGAGATTTCCTTTGTGTAGCCGCTGGCTCTATCGCCCTGAGCGGATTAGTGGGTTGCACTTGGGAATCGCCAGCTCAAACTCGGGGGGTACATTGTCCGCGCCGGCGCGAGCTTTTTGATGCGGACTGGAGATTTCAGATGCTCTCGGAACCTGCCCGAGAGCCGATTCAACATCCGGTGGCAATTGACAATTGGTTCTGGAAGCCTGGCGTCCCGGATCAAGCCGTTTCAATGATCAATTCTGATGTGGATATTTCCTCGGATGGTTGGCGGCCTACCAAGGCCGGTGTCGCCCAGATACAAAAAATTGGTTATGCTTGGTTTCGCACGGTATTGCCTCCATGTAAGGATCCGCACCGCGTTCTGCGTTTTACCCACATTGACGCCAATGGAACGGTTTACCTCAATGGCGAAAAACTGGTGTATCACCAGGGGTGGAATTATGCTTTCGATGTGCCCTTGGATTCTGCCTGGCGGGTCGGTAAACCTAATGTGGTAGTGGTATTGGTCAATAACACGCTGGGGGTTGGCGGCATCACCGGGCCGGTAACCTTTGGCCATTTGTTGGACGATCCATCTTCCCTGTTTATCAGTCCCAAGCTGGACGATCGTATGTGGCGGGAGGTGCATCTGCCACATGATTACGTTATCGAGGGCCAGTATGACTTTCAGTTGCCGAACGGTGCATTGCCGTTATATCCGGCGTGGTATCGCAAGCACTTTCATCTGGCAAAATCGGATCAGGGTCGGTCCATCTGGATTACCTTTGACGCGGTGTATAAGTTTTCGAAAGTGTATCTGAATGGTCATTTTCTTGGCGGGCATGATGGAGGTAATACGCCGTTCCGATTTAATATTGAACGATATGCCCATTTTGGGGGTGAGAATGTACTGGCGGTGTATGTAGACCCCCGCTGTCCGCAGCACGGGTGGTATGAGGGGGGCGGTATTTATCGCCATGTCTGGTTGAATGTCGCAGACCAACTGCATGTTGCCCCGTGGGGCGTATACGTAACGAGTGCCGTGCATGACGTACAGAATAATCCATGGGCGGAATTGACCATTCAGACGAGCGTTGCCAATGAGCGTCACTCGGATCAGACCTGTACCGTGGTCTCCCATGTTCTGGATCCTTCCGGCAAGATGGTGGCGACCCAAGACGACCCACTGATGGTTCCAGCGGGCCAAACGGTGGAGTGTTGGCAGACGGCGGCGCTGTCCCAGGTGCTGCTCTGGTCGCTGGAGGAGCGGAACCTGTATCAACTCGTTACGGAAATTCATTGCGATGGCGCGTTAATTGATACGCACCGACAATCATTTGGGATACGCACGATCCGGTTTGATGCCGACAACGGCTTTTTTCTCAATGATCAGCGGGTAGAGCTTAAGGGTACCTGTAACCACCAGGATTTTGTGGGGGTGGGCATAGCTGCTCCGGATAGTCTCTGGTATTGGCGTGTGCGGAGGCTGAAGGCTTTTGGCTGCAACGCGATTCGATGTTCGCATAACCTTATGGCGCCGGCGTTTTACGAGGCATGCGACCAGCTTGGCGTTCTGGTGATGGATGAGAATCGGCGTTTGAGTGACAGTTTCGCGGCCAAAACCAGCGTGGGGGATTGTTATAAAAATACTTGGCATATTGACGAAATGATCCTGCAGGATCGCAATCACCCCAGTGTCATCATGTGGTCCCTGTGCAATGAAGAAAATGGCGTTCAGGATACCGCTTGGGGCGAACATGTTTTCGAGTTCCTGATGCATTCGGTTCGCCGCTTCGACCGCACCCGCCCAATTACGTGCGCCATGAACTCCAACTGGGCCGGTGGCCCGTCGAGTGGATGGAATGCCGAATTCAGCAGGCTTGAGGGCTTCAGCCTTGTAGAAAATGTGCAGGGTTGCAACTACGGGCACAAGGACTACGTTCGCTGGCACATGGCCTTTCCAGGCCATCCGATGTTTGCCAGTGAGATGGGCAATAATGCCAGCGTGCGTGGCATCTATCACAATGACCCGGCCAAGGGTTATGTCAGTGCCTACGCTGGTGATCCGGAAGAGGCTTGGGGTGCGGTTGCGGCGCACCGATTTATGGCGGGTGGCTTTGTCTGGTCGGGTTTTGATTACCGTGGCGGCTGCAATACTCCGGATGTCAATGCCAGTTTTGGGATTTTAGATATGTGCGGCTTTCCCAAAGACAATGCCATGTATTACAAAGCGTGGTGGGATCCGCAGCCGCTGGTACATATTTTTCCGCACTGGAACTGGTTGGGGCAGGAAGGAAAAGTAATCCGTGTCTGGTGCTACAGCAACTGCGATGAGGTTGAATTATGGGTCAATGGGAAAAGTTTTGGTCGGCAAAAGATGCCGCGGTTTTCTCATCTGCAATGGGAGGTACCGTACCACCCTGGAGTCATAATGGGTATTGGCTATAACAATGGCGTGATGGTTACATCTCACACGATTCAGACCACTGGGCAGCCGGTGGCATTGCGCCTGATACCGGATCGCAGGGTACTGGTGGCGGACAGCGAGGACATTGTCCCCATTAGCGTGGCGGTGATGGATTCTGCTGGGCGCACGGTGCCCACGGCTGACAATAAGGTTGTCTTCAGCGTGACGGGTCCGGGTGTGAATGCTGGCGTGGGTAACGGCAATCCCAGTTCCCATGAGCCCAATCAGGCGAATTACCGCAGCGCGTTTAACGGACTGTGTATGGTATTGGTGCGGGCCACCAATCGGGCCGGGAAGGTGCGTATAGAGGCCCGCTCGCCGGGGCTGCGGCCCGCTTTTGCGATGATAAATTCGCAAAAGATCGCGATTAGAAAATAGTTTGAGAACGAGGAAAAATATTCATGCAGCGACGCGAATTTATCGCCACCGTTGGGGCCGCGTCACTAGCGGTTGGTCATTTGGATTTGTCGGTGGCCAGCGCTTCCGCAGTGGAGCCGCCGCCAGTGTCGAAACAAGGCTCAAGCTATTCAGCGATTCCAACGGCTGATGAATTGGCCGGTCAATGGATGAGCTTTGGTGATCTCCATACGCTGCCAACCATCAATAACACCGCAGGCGGTTGTCAGGTGGGTGCGGATTTGTTTTCGGTCCAGGCCCTGACATTTCCACCCTATTGCCAAGGCGGCGGAAGCCGTCCCGGTCAACATCCTGCCGGTGGTGTTCGAATTTTTGACTATTCACCGCAATTTGGCAGCAACGGAACTTTGCGTGTCAATGGACAATTTGTGGCCACCGCTGCATTTCGCTGGTTTCCCTATCAGGTGCTGCGCCGGGCTTCAATTGCCAATGGCACGCTGGAACTCGAATCCGCCACTCGCCTGCGGCAGCAAACAGTATTGTGGCAACTGACCATAAAAAATAACGGCCCCCGGACCCAACATATTGAAATCGAAGCACACCTGCTGGCAATGATCAGCAATCTGCCCGACGGCTGGACTTGGGACATACCACGCCCCAATGATCCCCATGACTTCACGGCTACGATCGCCGACGGCAATGGCGCATTAGTGGTGAGCGATACCCGCACTCCAGCAAGTGTGGCCTTCGCATTTGGATCCAGCGCACCAGAGCATCTTGTGGCAAATGCCGCCGGAGGCATTGCGGCCTGGAAACTGCGCGTTGAGCCTGAAGAAAGCGTATCTCTTCAAGTGGTGATGGCGGTGGAAAAACGGGAATCAGCGGCGATTGCGGACGCAAAAAACAGCGCTGAAAACTTTTCTGCGATGTTCCATCAAGCGCGGCGTGATTGGGAAGAAACGTTTACGGCGGCATTCCAGCCCGGCAATACCTTGTTTTCCGGGCATTTACCGGCACTTGAAACCGCCGATCCGGCCATCCGCCGGGTGTACTACATGTCGGTGGCGTCGCTGCTGGCGTTGTTTCGCCGAAATTTTCCTGTCGCACCGCACGCCTATATAACCGTCAGCCCTCAGTACGGCGCCTCGTTAATGTACTTCTGGGACACGTTTACCTGGGCTACCGTCCATGCGTTGCTGGATCCGGTGGATATGAAACATATGCTCCGCCGTTGGCTGAGTCTTAACATTCACTCCTGTTATGCACAGAATATGCTTACGGGTCGCGGTGTGGGACCGTGGTACAGCTTCAATGATTTTGTAGTATTTAATCAATTTATAACTTACGTGCGTATCACCGGTGATGCCGCCTTTCTGGAGGAAAAAATATCCGGGCGTCCGATATTGGATCAGTTGGAACAGATGTCGCTTTGGTGGAAGCGTCTGGTTAAACCTTATAGTCCATTGGCGGACTATGGCGCCGCCTGGAATCTGCTCGAATGCGTGCCCACCTATACCCACGTAGTCGTATCGCTCAATGCAGCCAATGTGTGGATGATGCGCCAAACAGCGGAATTACGTGCGGCTCGGGGAGATCATTCCCGTGCCGCCTCACTGCGGCAACAGGCGGATCGTCTGGCTGGAGAAGTATTGAAACTGTATGTCTCGGGAGCCGGTTATTGGAATACCGTCCAGCCGGATGGTGCCCGGATCCCTGTACGCCACTGTGTTGACTTCTTCACCGTGGCGTACTGCATGGCCGACGATTTATCCGCATCGATGAAGCGCGAGATGGTGGAGTTTGTAAAGAAACAGTTGCTGACTGATCATTGGATGCGAGCACTATCATTGCAAGACCCGGCCGCACCTGAATCCAATCGTCCCGATCACGGTCCCATGGGCGCGTATGACGCCTGGCCACCGTTCACCATGGAAGCCATGTGCCGGCTTGAGGATTGGTCGCACGCCACGGCATTTCTGCGACGCTGCGCCCAAACCACTGCAGAAGGCCCCTATGGCCAATCCCATGAACTGCTCACCGCCAGTGCCGACTCGCCGGTGCGGAAAGCCTTGCGCGGTGAACAGGTTTACAACGCTTCATGTGCCGGTGCATTCGCGGAAATTATCATCCGCAATTGTTTCGGTGTACAATGTCGCCTCGATGGCAAGCTCGATGTGTATGCGCCGGGATCCCCACGCGGATTTGACGGAATTTTGCGGAACGTCAGGGTACAAGGACGTGAGCAGTCTATTCGTAGCGGGCAGACTGGACTAACCACCGTCGAAAATGATTAAGACGTAAATTCGGGGCAACGGGGCAAGGTCGGCGGCCACCTATGGCGAATTTTCGCCAGCCGCCGGATGAATCGCGGTTTGGAAGCGGGTCGGTTTAAGCCTAAACGACCTGCAGGCGCGGGGGAATCCACCCAGCATTATGAAGCCGCGCCCGAGGCTCCGTCGCCGGTGGACGTCGGAGGCACGCCATCCAGATTCCCATTAACTTTCAACATCACATACCGCACCAGCGTATCGACTGTGAATACATCTCGGAATGAATTGATGTTCGGATTTTTAATAAAATCGCTCAAATCGGCAAACGGCATCAAGCGGTGGAGTTCGGCCAGACCATCGGCCGTAACTATGCCGTTGCTCACAAAGCGGGGATCGGTGAACAAATTCTGCGGGATAAGTTCATTTTGCGGAATTTTGATCTTGAATGTCTTCTCCAACTGAAATGTAATATCCAGATAGTCAATTGACTCTGCGCCCAAGTCGACATTGAGCTTGGCTTTGGGCTGCACCTGATCGTCATCCACCGCCAGCGAGCTGGTTAGAACATCCTTTACCTTTACCAATACTTCATCGTAGCTCATTGCCATTTGAGGTTCATCCTTCCCAATGTGTCAGTGTTACCAACGGGCCTCACCGTAGCCCCGCCGTCAGTTAAGAATAAATGCATATTTCGTTAAACGCAATGATGACGCGTCACATCACCTATCAACCTGCCCGGTCGTGGAAGCGGGTCGATCGGGCTGCAAAATTGCCCATCGGGCCTTGCGCTGTTGGATGATCTTCTCATCCACGGCCGCCATGGCAGCATCACTGTCAGACAGGCTCACATGCGACAATACCAGCTTGCCCTGTATGGCCGTGGCGTTCCCTACAACGCCACGAATTTTAAATTCACTCTCGGATGGATCAATTCGCATGGCCTCGGCGGTAACAACCAGTGTTTCACCCGGGGTCACAAAATTTCCATAGCGAATTTGCCGAGCTTCCTTGAGTACCACCAAGCTCTTCGCAAATTGGGTGTGTTTGTGCACCAGCCATGCGGCGGTCTCCACGGCCGATTCCAGCATCATCACCCCCGGCAGCACAGGAAAGCGGGGGAAATGGTCGGCTAGATATTCTTCCGCCATCGATACCTGTTTGATGGCCTGAATGGTTTTTCCTGGCACTAAGTCTGTTATTCGATCCACAAGTGTAAAGTTCAAGCCAAATCCTCATGCCTCTGTATTCCGCGTTGCACTATCAAGCAGGTGGTGCCGTTGGTACAGTAAACTATACGATATCATCCGTTTGGGCCAATGGCCCGGCGACCTGCGCTTGGCAAACCCTTAGAGGCGCTTAACTTGACGGCAGTGGTATACACCCCCGGGGGGGACGTTCAGCGGAACAAATTCAAATTGAACATCGCCAAAGTGTCGGCGGTAAAAGGGCAGATAGTAGAGTGGTATTTCTGTAATATTGCTAAAGACGCAATCTGGCTTGGCAGCCCACTGCAATGCGTGCAAGATACCTTCACGCGCGGTTTCAGGCAGGCTGGGGGTACCCAAGCCGCTGATGAATGCGTCCACACCGCCATCGTTCACTCCGCACCCTCGCAACATATCCGTCAGATGAGTGACATCTCCCTGTAAAAATTCAAGATGGTGCCCTGCACTGCCATGGAAACGATCCTGCAATACCCGGAAAAAATCTCCATCTCTTTCGATCGAGATAACGCGTGTTGTCGGCCTGATCGCGGCCAAAATGGCCTGGGTGATGGCGCCTGTTCCGGCACCGAGCTCAACAATGAGGCGCGCCTGCGAAAAATTGACCTGCGAAATGCACGCCCGGGCCATGAAGCGGCTGGATGGCCAGATCGACGCAATCTTTCGGCGATGCCTGAAAAACTTCCGCATGAACAGAAAGTGATCCGAAATGCGGGCTGGGCGATTCGACGAAAGCCCATCGCGCTGGCCACCATCCGTCATTGTCACAGTACTCCCATCGCCATTGCACCTGTAGCCTGCCGAAGCGGCAGGCTACGTGCCCGAGAGTCATCTGGTGTCGGCGAATTATTGGCCATTTCCACCGGTCATGTTGGGTGTGCTCGATGCTGGCGTTAAGGCCGGATCAGTTCCGGAGGATACCACCTGTTCCGAAGCCGGCACGTAGGGGTTGTATTTAATTTTGATCGGCGTGATGAAGATATCTACCCGGCGATTAAGGGGGTTGCCGCGATGCTGCGGTGCGTTGGCTGCAATGGGATGCGTTTTGCCCCAGCCGGCCACCTGCATGCGTCGGTCAATGACGCCGAAGTGTTTCAGCACGTACATGACCGCAATGGCTCGATTGGTTGACAAGTACCAGTTGGTGGGGTTCATCACTGTGGCGCTGTTGCGGCGAATCGGCACGTTGTCAGTATTGCCGACGATGCGAATTTCATTATCAGCAATAGCGTGCATATCCAGAATCCTGGCAAAATCTTTGAGTGCCTTACGAGCCTGCGGTCGTACCTTCGTGGACCCAAGTGCGAAAAGCAAATCACTCTTGAACCGCAACAGACCTAATTTTTTATTAAATTCAAGCAGGTTGGGATATTCATCTGCCAGGCGGGACAGGGCGTTGCTGACTGCTTTCGGAAGTTGCGGGGCCTGTCCGGCGAGTGCCAAGAGCTTGTTGTACTTGGCTTTCAGGTTCGCCAGCCGTGCTTCCAGCGCATTTCGCTCCTTGAGCAGTGACGTCAGGCCACCCTTGTGAGCGTTCAGCAAGGTATTATCCGTAGCGATTTGTGCCTCAATGCTGCTCATCTCATGCCGCAATTTCTGCAGTTGTGCCTGCGCCGCGGACAGTTGTGCCTGGCTTTGGTCATACGCTGTCTGCAATCGTTGATACTGATCTTCAGAAACGCAGCCGCCGAGTCCGAGCAATACGCCCGTGAGAGTAGCGGCCACAACGGTTTTAGCCAGTAATTTTTTCATTGATCGTTCCATCGGTCTAAATCTCCTGAATTAAATGGCGGGGCGGACGAACCATTTCGCAGCCCTTGCAGCAGTTTGAGCGAACTTTGCCAATATGTAAAGGGCATGCGGACAAAGGGTAGATGTTCGCCTCCGTGCTACGTTGAATATCACGCGTTCAGGCTTCTCATCCATGAGAGCCGTACGCGAAAAACTACCGAGCCGAGGCGCGGCCGCCGAAGTAACCGGCGATCGCCACCAAGGCAGTGACTAAAATTAACAATCCAATAAGCATGAGCAGACTCTTGCTCAGCGTATGGACAAATGACGGAACAAAACCCTCTACGCTGGCGGCAACTGTCACTATAGCCAGAAGCATTGCCAACACCGATGCAAAAGCGAAGCCGCCAAATAAGCCCGCCATGGGATCGGGCATCTCAATAGCCGACATGTAGGACGACGCAACTGGTATGGGTGCTGCATCGGCTGGCGACGGAGGCATTCCCATTCCCATTTCGCCAACTTTGCTGCCGGCGGCAGTCTGGTCAAAAATGCCCGACGCTGATCCCACACCCGACTGGCTGCTGCCGGCGCCACCATCCCCGGGATATATTTCTTCGAGCAACTCGGCCCCAAGGCTGGTGTTGTCGCTTTCGCGCGTCAGGTCCAGCAACCCCGAACCACTTCCGACTGAATCTAAACCCGATGGAGAAATCGATTCATCCAGCGCCGATGATATCTGCGTTTGGGCGCTCGAGTCTGCCGGTTTAATCTCTGCTGTATCAAATACCTTGATCGACGAACCTTTGTCGCCTGACTTCGTGCCCATCGCCGGCATGCCACTGCCAGATTTACTCGCTGCGGCAAAACCGGTACCCGATTTGCTGCCCATTTTCAATTCGCCAGCCGATAACCCCGATAGCCCATGGGCGCCTGAGTCCGCTAACGAAATTGGCCCGTCGGACGCGCTGGGTTTCAATTCAATCGAGCCCGTATCCAGATTACCTGCACCGCTGCCACCTTTAAGCTCGGTGGCCAGATGATCCACCTGATCAACCTTGAAGATGACGCGCTGGCCATCGCGAAATTCTCGCAGCCGACTCTGGTCAATCAATTCTTTAAGTCGATTCTCGTCAATGCCCAGCTTCTGGACCGCTTCTTCGGAACTGTAGAACATCTTCGCCACAGTTAACTCCTCATGCAATACGCGCCAACCGGATGACGTTGTTCGGCCCCTTGCCACTTGGCTATAAGGAGCGAGTAAGCCTATTGTAAACGCAAGGGCCCCATCTTGTCACGTCCTTAATGCAAAAATTACTTCTGCATGCCCGCAGCGGCTATTTATCCTTTATCGGCAAGGCCTTCGGCTCCCAGGAGTCGGTCCAAGTAATAGCAAGGCAGCGATGGGCCGGAAATGCTCCGGATACAAGGCGTCGGGCCGACGTGACAGAGCACTAGTGAAGATGAGTCCGAGGACGCCGCAGACGGGGTGTTTGCGGCACACCCCCGGGGCGGTACGCCTTTGGCACACCCTCCGGGGCGGCACGTCTTTTGACCGGCCTCTGCGGCGCGGCTTCCTCGGCGTATCATCTTCTCCCGATACGCCCTCGTCGCTGCTTCTTGATGCCCGCCAAAATCCATGCCGTCGCAGCCCTGTTATTACATGGACAGGCTCCTGAGATTTTTTTGTGCTGTTTTCTTCCTTTTGAGGTGTTGGTGCAGCGAGTTGGCTGGTACATATCTTCGATGGGTTACCGCACGGGCACCCGCAAGCGGCACCATCTCATCCCTTATGCCAAAAGCCCGTTTCTCCATTTCCGACTGAAGCAATACAGACGATGTTGCAATACTAAGGACTCGCGAAATAATAACT
>DZDI01000086.1 GCA_022730455.1 Phycisphaera mikurensis
TGCAAGGCCTACGCGCAAGTCGCCGAACGTTAATACTGATGAAATATCCGGGCTAAGCAGGCCGCGCACGTACACCCCGAAATGCCGGAACGTCGGCTTATGCGAAAAGCAGCGACGGAAACGCAACAGAAACACGCCCAACGCTGATCCGATTTCGCTTATTTCTTCGATCGTCATAAGAACCTCCTTGTTCAATGACTGATCTATCGGTCCATATACAGCTAAAGCGTGAGCAAATATTGCGCTGTAATACTAGATGCATCCACACTGCATGATGAAACTTGTCAGCACCCTATCCCGAGCTGACGCTGCTATTACTTGGGCAGACTCCTGGCGGTAACCGTTTGAACCCTGCCTGCCACCGGAAACGCGTTTTTGAACTGCATCGATTATCCGATTACACTTGCCATCTGATGTTCAGACCGCCGCGGCTGTTGGCCGAGAAGCCTGCTGTCGGCAGCGATCCATCGCTATGGGCTTATCTGGGGTGTATTTATGGCGGTTCCCAGTCCTCATCTACCTGTATTGCGGTTTTGCGGGCTCTTGGCCGGTGATGTGGATCAACTCGCTGCTGCAAGGCATGAATTGTCCCAGTGGTATGGCCCGATTCATTACGCTACGGAACCCATAGCTTTCAATTTCACCGATTATTACACGCCGGAGATGGGATCGAATCTGCTGCGTCAGTGGGTTCGGTTTTCAACTCTTTTTGCGGCAGATCAACTCGCGCGATGCAAACTCGAAACGAATATGTCCGAAATATTGCTGGCCCGGCAACTGGGCAATGCGGTGCGCCGTCCCGTTAATATAGACCCGGGGTATGTGGCGCGTAGCAAAGTCGTTCTGGCATCCACCAAGGACCACAGCCATCGCATCTATATCGAGCAAGGTGTTTATGCCGAAGTAACCCTGCATTGGACGGCAGCGGGATGGGGCTTTTCTCCCTGGACCTATGCCGATCATCAGACACCTACCGCCATCAAATTTTTCACCGAATGCCGCCAATATTATTTCCGGCAGTTGCAGCTTACCTTGGCGATTCCCAACACTGAAAAACTCGAACACTCCGGCGGCACACGCCCGCCCACGCATCGCGACCCACCGAAGGAGACGTGATTTGATCGAGATAGGGATTGCGGTTCTGGGGGTGGCATTTTTACTTGGGCTTTTTGGTACGGCAATCGTCCGCCGCATGTCTGCCCGCATTGGCCTGATCGACATGCCGGGCCAACGCAAAGTTCACGATAAACCCATTGCGCGCAGTGGAGGCATCGCCATTTTTTGGGCCATCGGCCTGCCCATGCTGATCGGCTATCTGGCCACGTTTTTTATTCATACCCCGCTCATTCGTCACCTGTTGCCGGCATCCACCATTAAATATATACCCGGCGTGGTATTTGACCGGCCGCTGATGCTGATTCTTTTTGCCTGCACGCTGGGCATCCATATACTGGGCCTGATCGACGACAAAAAAGCCCTCTCCGCCGTGCCCAAACTCATCGGGCAGTTATTCTGCGCCGCCCTGCTGGTTGGGCTGGGCGAAATGATTGCGCCGGGCGGCTTTCGTATTCTGACCGTTCTAGACCACCTGATACCCGGTGGATTCTGGCTTTCTTCGGGCATCAGCGTCATGTGGATCGTACTGCTGACCAACGCCTTTAACTTCATGGATAATATGGACGGCCTTTCTGCCGGTGTCGCGATCATCTGCGGAGGGATGTTGTTTGCAGCCGCCCTCATTCATCATCAATTTTTTATCAGCGGTTTACTCCTTTTGTACATAGGGGCCGCTGGCGGCTTTCTGGTATTTAATTTTCCACCGGCACGCATTTTCATGGGAGATGGTGGCAGCATGGTGCTGGGTTTTTTCCTGGGCGCGCTTACGGTGCGAACCACTTTTTATGCCGGGCAGGGACGCTGGTACACCCTTTTAATGCCGGTGATTGTAACCGCCATCCCCTTGTATGATTTGCTGGTTGTGTTGATCGTGCGACTGCACCGGGGCCGAAGTCCCATGCAGGGCGACACCAATCATTTTTCGCACCGGCTCACGCGCCACGGCTTCAGTAAGAAAGGTGCCGTGCTGGTGATTTACGCGGCCACTCTGGCGTGCGGGATTTCCGCCCCCCTGCTGGCGTTGGTCAGCAGTACGGCCGCGCTTTTAGTCGGGGTCCAGACCATTGCGATAGTTGCCATTATCGCAATTCTTGAAAGGGTAGGAGAGCACACCCAATGAACACGCGCACACGCACCCGTTTAGCGCAAGGAGCCTTGCTGGTGCTGCTTCTGGTACTCTGCTACCGCATGACCATCAACGAGGGTATTGACGATGGTTTCATCGGCACGCTTTCCACCCAGCTTACCGGCCTCCCGATCGCGGTAGAAATCACCTGCACGTCGGCCCTGGTGATGCTATGTTCGGGCATCGGATTGATGGTGGAAACACCCCGCCGATGGCCGATGTGGGCCGCCCTGGCGGCTATTACCGCGATGTCCGCGGTGGCATTTGCCGACGCATTTTCAGCGGCCAACCATTATGCGGCGCTGGCGGGTGCGTGTGATTTTACAATGAATTTGATCGCCGGTTGGACCATCGTGCTTCTTTGCAATTCTCCCAATCGTCGGGCATTGGCCATCAGCGTGCTGGCTACTTTGGGGGCGGCGCTGGCATTCAAGGGCCTGTATCAACACTTCGTGGAAATACCGCAGACCATTGCACAGTTTTCGCGCCATCCCAATCGCTGGCTGGTGAATGTCGGTATTCGGCCTGGCAGTTCTGCGGTACGCCTGTTTATTGCCCGTCTTAAAAGCCGCGAGGTGAGCGGCTTTGGTTCTGATAACGATCAATTCGGCGAGGCCTTGATTCCGCTTATTTTACTGAATCTCATGCTGGCATTGGCCTGGTATTTTCTGCGGCGCAAGTCGCGTGATTTGCCCCCCCTGACACCACGCACCACCGCCAAACGAACCGCAGGTATACAACCATCGGCCGCTGCAACAACCGCAAATACACTGGTCATCGGATCGATATTTGCCGGGATCATCCTGCTGGCAGAACTCGCCGTGCTCTGGTTTACGCGCAGCAAAGGTTCAATTGCCGCAACAGTGCTGTGCGTCATCGCCCTGATTGCCGGCTTCGCAGGGGCAAAATATGTTCAGCGTCTGGGTTACCGCCTGTTCTGGTTTATGGTTCTGCTGGCGGTGGCCGGTGCCGGATTGCTGGTGGCCTATGGGATTACATTCCATGGCTTGCCCACTAAAGATTTATTATTCCGCTGGCAATATTGGAATGGCGCCGTCGGCATTATTCTTCATCACGTCTGGAACGGGGTGGGACTAAATAACTTTGGATACTATTACACGCGGTACAAATGGCCCAGTGCGCCAGAAGACGTCAAGGACCCGCACAATATTTTTGTACGCATCGCCTCCGAACTGGGTATGCCGGCCGCACTTATTTTTATATTCCTGGTCGGATTATGGTTTTATCGCGTTTTTGGCCGCTCTACCGAAAATAATCAAACTCACAAAACGCCGCCCATGCTTTTGATTGTTGGTTTTGTGTGCCTCTGGTGGCTCGGCGACGGCCTGAGCCGAAGCATCGGTGCTGGTAAGGCGGTGCCCTACATCCTTGAACTATCCGCCGTGTACGCGGCCATCTCCATCATCGCCATGGCGCTGGCGAGTCAACTATTTACCTGCATTCCGGGACAATACCGCCGCAAAATTGAAGTAGCACTGGCGGTAGGGGCCGCAGGAATGCTGCTTTATGATCAGATCAATCTGGCACTGGTGACTGGCTGCGTCGCCATGCTGTTCTGGGTGGTTCTGGCCTTGGCCCAACCATTGGCCGACCCGCTGGCCATGTTGCACTCACCAAGGTCAGCATCCACCGATGCCCTGCCGTCTAAGAATAACAACGCCCACAGCTCTCATGTACAGCCATCTGACGCCCCACCACCGGAGAAGAACCTCCTAGTGTCCGCAGCCGGTCAAGCAAAGGTTACCACCAGCGCGGGGCAAGACGCCATCGCCCGCATCTGGGGTGCTGGGTGGATTATCGCATCGCTGGCACTGGCAATGGGAGTCATTACTCCGGTTGTAAGCGGTCATTTTGCGTGGGACACAGAATCCTATGCTGCCGCCTACCAAGACAACATTGCCCATGGCCAATTGCATCGCGCGTTGGTGGATATTGATCATATCCTGATGTTTGATCGGCGTTCGCAGGCATGGCTGGAGCGTAAGGTAACGGTTATGGAACAGCTTGGACAAAATCCACGGGCCTTTACGCTACGGCTTCTCAGCCTGAATACCACCAACGCACGCGTACGGATACCGCTGGCAATGACACCCGCCAGTGGTTTAACTCTACCTGAGCGCATAGCCCAATTGAAAATGGCTGTGAAACTTAATCAAGACTTACCCATGACGGAAGTTACGCGAATTGCTCCACGGCACATCGTGGCGCTGAAAGCCATGATCCAAAATTTAGAATCGCAATTAAGTCGCAAATACAGATAGTTGCGCCGATCGCAATCAACGTGCCCCGCACCCTTTGTATGCAGCAATGCGGGCGGGCAGAGACGGCCCCGAACGGTTACATTGAATGCCATGATCTGGGCGTTTTTCATTTATGTCTTTGTACTCATGCTCTGTCCGAGTGGGGTGCATCCCGTGTTTCAGCATTGGGTGCCCATGCTTACCGTATGGGTCGGCGGGGCGGTAGCGGTTTACCTGGTCGCCCGGATGGTGGCGGCGAAGGCAAGCCGCGAATTAAATCACAACCACGCAAAAGCCAGCCAAATTCGCCGACGCTGCATGCGGCATACTTTGATTCTGCAGTTGCTGATGTTCGGCGGCTTTTATTATTTTGCCCATTATCTCGGGTTCGGGCATCTGTTAATGAACGACCTGGATTTGACATCCCACCTCGGGTGGGCGGCGTTCATCTACGCTGCTTTAATCATATCCCTGCTGTTCTTAATACAGTTGGGCGGATACGGTTTTGCCACCACATGGCGACACTTTCGAGATACCGATCGCCTAGCGATGGGACGGAGGATTTATCCATGGCCAACCGCCGTGCGCTATGCAATCGACAATGTGCGGTTAACCGCGGGTACGGTGCTGGTGCTTTTAATATATAACGCGATGATCGGCTATGCCGGTCAGCAGCTTTTAGAATGGACGCATTCGCCATTCCTGCTGCGTCACGCACAATCCATAACGGAAATCGTAATAGTACCCCTCTTTTGGCTGGTGTATCCCTATCTGCTGGTGCGCCTGCTCAATACGCAATGTCTGGAGGATGGAGAACTTCGCACGCGGCTGCTGGCGGCGGCGGAGAGACATCATATTCGGATCACCGATGTGCGGGTAATTCAGACCCACCATCGGATTGCCAACGCGGCTTGGATTGGCACGATCCTGCCGTTGCGCTATATCGTGCTCACCGATCTGGTGGTGGATGATTTTTCGCCGGAGGAGGTGGAGGATATTTTCGCTCACGAACTGGGGCATGGGCGTCATCGCCATGCGACATGGTATCTACTGCTGCTGGTGACATTGGTTTTATGGTTTAGTGCGCTGGCGGGCGAAGCAGCGACGATATCAGGCTGGGCGGGTTCCGCTGCGGTATTGATGATGCCGGCACTTTTAATTCTGGCGCTTTTTATCGCCTTTGGCAGGTTCAGTCAGCTTTCAGAATATCAGGCAGACTGGTTCGCCGTCCGGCACTGGGCGAGCCGATCCACCGGGGTAGACAACTCTCTGGGCCTTGCGGCACCCGTGCCCACCGAACATCATCACCTAGAGCGTGAGGCGATGATAAGGGGGGCAGCGCTGGGTGCAACAACCCTGCGTAATTTAGCGGATGAAAATCTGCTTCGGACGGATCGGCCTTTTTTTACCCATCCCAGCATCGATGACCGAATCACCTCTCTTTACACGCTGAGTATTTGCCCGCACATCGAACAACGGCTCCATCGCCGGGCGCAATGGTGGCGGTGGGCGATTGCGCTGCTGTTAGTGGGAGCGATGTCCTGCCAAATCGGATTGTATTTTATCAGGTAAATAGATCACGGCCGCGTGACGAGAAGGATGACGGCATGATGGACACGTTGCATATTGCAGACGGGCGCGATCGTCAAACTCCATCGGAGGGCCGTGCGGTGGGATGCCCTGACGGATGTGACAGTGCCCAATGTTATTCCATTGATCACGCCGGGCCAGTCAGAATCACTTAATACAATAATATCGCCCTTTTCAGGACGAACACTGCCAATGGATTGATCAAGCTGACAACGCAGGGTTCCTAGACCGGTACCCACGACGAGACAATCACGGCTGATGACGGTTTCCACACCATTGGTAATGCGGATGATCTTGGCCGTTTCTTTCATCGAAGGGGCCGTGAGCAGCGTCACCTGACTAGTCTGTGGTCCAACCGCAGAGATTCTTCCGACAAGTGACAGGTGGGCCAAAATGGGGTTGCCAGCTTTGAGCGAGCGATCGGCGGTATAGCCTCGGTCGAGCCAAATCGTATTGATGCCCGCCGAAGAAAAGCCATCAACGTTGGCGGCCATAAGGGTGCCGGGTTGAATGCCCGGGAAGTTGCTTTCAAGCAGACGGGTTTGATGAAGCAGGCTTTGCAGCACCTCAATGCGTGTCTGCAGCAGTGTGATGATGCGATCGTAGTGTGAAGTGATACGATGCAACCGCTGGTCGGGCGTATGGTGAAACGTCAACACCGAATCGAGCATGGATTGTGCACGGGTGAAAGTCCAGGACACCGGTTCCATCAGTAATTGCAGGGTACCCGCGACTGCATTGCGGGGAGGCTCAATCGCCCCGGGCTGACGGGCGGAAATAAGGGCCGAGATAATGGCCGCGGTAAACAGGAACCAGAATGATCGCCGAGGTGTGAATTTCATCGAGGCCTCATGACGCCATGCCGCAGCAGCAATTACGATTCCTCCGCATCGCTGTGAACGGCGACGCTGTCCTTCCAGCTTTCCAGATTTTCGAGAAATACACTGGTGCCCCGTGCGACACACGTAAGGGGATCTTCCGCGATACGCACCGGCAGGCCGGTTGCCTGGTGGATAACCTTGTCGATACCGCGTAACAGACTGCCGCCACCGGCAAGCATAATGCCGGTCTCAACCAAATCGGCGGAGAGTTCCGGTTCGGCGCGCTCGAGGGTATGGGTGATGGCATCGATGATTTTGCCGATGGGTTCCTGAAGCGAATCGCGAATCTCCTCGCTGGTGACCACGCATTTGCGAGGCAGTCCGGAGATCATATCGCGACCACGAACCTCCATGGTGATTTCCGGACCGACGGCGGCGGCCGAACCAATGTCAATTTTAATACGCTCGGCGAATTGTTCGCCCACCATCAGGTTGTAGGTTTTTTTCATATGGTTGGCGATGGCTTCATCAAAATTATCGCCGGCGGTACGGATGGATTCTGAAACAGCCATATCCGCAAGACTGATAATGGCCACCTCGGTGGTGCCACCACCAATGTCAACAATCATATTTCCGGTCGCCTCGGTGATGGGCAGTCCCGCCCCGATTGCGGCGGCCATAGGCTCTTCCACGAGATAAACCTTGCGGGCTTCGGCCTGCAACGCGGACTGAAACACCGCCTGTTTTTCAACGGCGGTTATACCTGACGGGATGGCAATTAAGACGCGCGGACGTACAAGGGTGCGCCGCCCATGAACGCGCCGGATAAAATAGGTGAGCATGGCTTCGGTGATTTCAAAATCACTGATTACGCCATCCTTAAGCGGTCGGATGGCGGTGATTGAGCCGGGAGTTTTTCCAAGCATCTCCTTCGCCATCAACCCCACGGCGTTGCCGTTATTCAGCACAATATTAGTGCCCTTGCGCACAGCAACGACTGACGGCTCATTGAGGACTATGCCCTGGCCGCGCACGCAAACTAAAGTGTTGCACGTACCGAGGTCGATTCCCATGTCGAGGGAGAACCATCCGAGAAATGAATCAAAAAACACGCTGGATCGCTCCCCTGGTCAGAGGCCGCCGATGTAAAACACCGTTGAATCGCATCGGGCGGAGTGAAACCCTCCGTGGTAATCCCAACGGGGGCTTTGGTGTCAGCATTCTAGATGAAGTTGCGCCGTATGGATATACGAGGCCCGCACTTCGCTTCACGTCAGGGTTGGTGGCATTGAATGCATTGCCAAAAATTGGTTGCCGCAACCACCACTCTTTGAACAGGCAGCTTTTACAGTGTCTATAAGCCGCTCCTAGAAGCCAATTAAAACGCGGTACTGCAACAACATCCAAACCAGGGCCACGGCCGTGGCCAAAAAGCCAATCAATGCCAATGCCGTGTAAACATTAAGTGGTTTGTCGAAACGCCTAACAGGTTGACCAACTCTCGACATAAACAACTACCTCAGGCTGAACTATATTGGAATAACCACACACCACATATGCACCACAGGCACCGAAGCGGTGTTACATCCCCGGCCCGCTCATGACCATATCGGCTTTAGCCACCATTTGATTCGGAGCTTGCAAGGTAACCACGCCCACGGAATGTGTAGCGTCGGATCGCTGTACCAGAATATCGGCGATGTACTTGTTGCCGCGATAAACGGTCAGTCGCGTACCTTGGTTAACTCCATCTCGGCTTCCAAGATTGCAGCTTACGTAGAGCTTGCCATTGTATTTGGCCACCTTGGTAATCGCACCATTGATGGCTGTTGGCGTCGGCACCCCCTGGAGTACACTCGCGGCACTGACGACGGAGGAAGGAGCCTTGGCGGCAGCCATCGCCACGCTCAGATGGTGCGTGAGCTTGGCAATACTTTCTTGAAGAACTTGAATCGACTTGCGGGCGACATCACGTTCATTGGTCAATTCCGTTACGCGACGGGAAAGCTCGGCTCGCTCATTAATCAAACTCAACTGCTGTGGACGCAGCTTGTTAAGCTGTGCGGTTTCGTCGGCAACCTGCGTGTTGAGCGAATGGACGGTGTTCGTCAGCAGGGAGACATTGGTGCTCTTGGCCGAATTGCTGGCTTGCAGCTCCGCAATTTGAGTTTGTGCATCCGCCAGCCTGCCCTGCAAGGACACCACTACTGAATTGAGGTGCCGCTGGGCCGAAGATGCCGACTCCTGTGCGGATGCAAGCTCATTGCTGAGATTGCTGCTCATCAGCTTGGCTCTGGCAAGACCTGCCGACGCAGCAATCGCGGCCCGCTGCGTCGATACCACCAAGTTGCGATAGTTGGTCTGTTTGCTGACAAAGACCACCACCAGCACCGATAACGCCAGCGCCAAAACAAGTTGGAGCACAACGAAGATTCTCGTTACTGTATTCAAGGACGCCTCCTCAATGGCACAAGCAACACCACCGAAATCAACCACCAATTATACACTACACGCTCGCCACGACACCCTTAAATGATTCCAGTGTCCTGGCACCGAGCCTCTTCCCCACAGGGAAAGTTAAATGGCGATGGCCCCGCTGTCAAGGGGAGCGAAAAACTGGCCGATCTATCGGGTTCGGCATATAACACTTCGCGGCACTCGGTGCGAGTGCGGTAGTACCCCGACGGATGGTGTGGAAGTGGCTCGCAGTATAGCGATGCAAGAGCGGCATCTGAATTCACCGCGTGCGGTTGTGGCAAGCCCGCCAGAGCCCATTCATGCGGATGTGCGGTGCAGATACAGGGCGAATTTGCAGAATCGGGCGGTGCGACCGGAGATGTGGCTTTGCAATGGCGTCCGACCAACGGGCCTCAGCCGCCGCCGGTGTATACGCGAAGCCATAAATAAGTCCGCACGCTGAGGCCAGACGCCATGAAGGTGCGGTTTCACGAAAGGCTAGAGTGCTTAAGGCTTCAGATATTTCCCGAACCGTTCTCTCGGCTCAGCTCCATTTTCAGCAGAAGTTGGGCCGCTGGGGCATCAGCGGGAAACGAATCATCATTGGGATGTCATTTCTGGTCGGCGTGTTAGGTGGCACAGCGGCTTGGCTTTTTGAACGCTGTCTGGTGTTCATGCACAGCGTTTATTTTGATCGCCTTGTGCGAAGCCTGCACGTCACCACACGGTGGCCGGCCGTTCTGTTGCTGCCGCTGATACCGGCGGTGGGCGGCTTGGCATTGGTGGCATGGCGATGGTTATTCGGGCGGCACCGCAAGTCGGTCGTGCATGGATTATCCGGGGTGCTTTACAGCTTGAACAAAGATTCCGGCCGCCTCCCGGCAACATTGGGCGCCGAGACGCTCGTGGCCAGCAGCCTCACCATAGCTTCGGGCGGGTCAGCGGGGCCCGAGGCGCCCATCGCGGTGATAGGGGCGTCGGTAGCATCCCTGCTGGGACGGATCATAGGGGTTTCAAAACGCTACAACTATGTCCTGATCGGCTGCGGGGCGGCGGCGGGCATCTCGGCGGTGTTTGCGGCCCCCCTTTCGGGCGTCGTATTTGCAACAGAGGTGGTGCTGCAGGATTTTTCAGCCGCCACCCTCACACCCATCGTTATTGCATCCGTGATGTCGACTTTAACTTACGTGGGGCTTTCCGGCGGCGGGCGTGTGCGCGGGTTGTTTCAAATGCCCAGCCAGGCCCAGAGCTTTAATTTCACCTTCCATGTTTTGCCCTGGTTTCTTCTGCTCGGTGTACTGTGCGGTCTGATGGCGGTCGCGATGACTCGGCTCCTTATGTGGGCGGAACAACTCAACGAAAAACTCCGCAAATGGATACCCGGCGCCATTCGTCCTGCCGCAGGCGGCCTTCTTTGCGGACTCTGCGGCTTGGTCGTTATCGGTCTTTTTCACAGCGACCCTTTTCTACACGCGCGATTTTCCGCGGGATATATTCCCATTTTTGGCGACGGGTACCCGACGATTCACCGCGTGATCGATCCGGCTTGGTACAACGGAGATAAAATATTTTCAGGACACATAGAGTCTATCACACTTGAATTCCTCATAGCGGTCTGCCTGCTGAAACTGCTGGCCACCTGTTTTACGCTCGGCAGCGGTGGATCAGGCGGAGTTTTTGCGCCGGCGCTTTTCCTGGGCGCGACGCTGGGCGGAGCGTTTGGTTTGATCCTGAAGCATTTTGTGCCCGACGCTCAGCCCAGCACCTTCGCGCTCGTCGGCATGGGCGCAACACTTGCAGGAGCCATTCAGGCTCCATTAACGGGGATATTTCTGCTTTTTGAATTGACGCGCAATTACAACGTCATGCCGCCGATCATGCTGGCCGCCGTCACTTCCACCGTCATCCAACAATTAATCATTGGAGAAAGTATTTATACGCTGCCGCTGAAAAAAGTGGGCGTGCGATTAGGCTCGGCGGTGGGTATCAGTGCACTGCGGCGGGTAACGGTGGATCAACTGCCGCTGGACAAGCCGCAGTTTGTCACTACCGATGAAACGCTCTCGCATGTGTTATCGCGGAGTGCGGAGCAGGGGGTTCGCGATTTTGTGGTGATTGACGGCAGCAAACGCTACGTGGGCTTATTGACGCTCGATAACATCAAGGATGTGATGCTGGCACCGGAGGCGGCACCCTTGTTGTTGGTGGGCGAATTGGTGCAAGCTGACGTACCACCACTGCCGCCGACGGCCACATTGGAAGATGCCCTTGATGCGTTTTCGCGTGTCGATACGCCCATTCTGCCGGTGTCCGGCCATCCACCAACGCCCGACATGCCGTCAATTATGGGCGTGCTTTCGCGCATGGAGTTGATGCGCCGCTCCGGACAGGAACTAAGTGGTGGTTGACGGCCACTAGTGCTCTGTCATCCGTCAAACGA
>DZDI01000227.1 GCA_022730455.1 Phycisphaera mikurensis
ATTACCTGTGATTTTGCGGCATGTCCAAGCAGCCGTTTCTGCGATACCGGTTCGTAAAATGGCCCAGCAAGCCTGTAGCAGTAATCGTGTTCGCCCGGCGGGCGCTTTTTCAAGCACACGAGGCCACCAGGTTTGTAGCAACTGCGTCGAACGCATTCGCAGTGAACGGAAAAAAATTGAGCGCATGAATTCGGCCATGCCCGAATTCAAATCCAAAGGGCTGACCAGAGGGGGCTGTGTATCACATAACGCCGCCCAGTAAAGTTCACGCACATAATCATTGGCGTGAATCATAATCGAGGTGCTTGATGCCACTCGGTAAACCGTTAGGGGCTCAGGCAGATAGCCAAGTGCGCCATTTTTCACCAGATTAAGGTGCATGCTGTAATCCAGCATGTTGCATTCAGAGGATAGGATTATTTTTTTCAGACTGCCCTGATATAAAAGGGAGCTGTGGTTAAGAAAGTTACCTCGACGAATCAAGTCTGGAGTGGATATGTTGCTGCGCTTAAAGTTGGTGAATAGACCGGCGGCTGTTCCGTCGTCATGAATACAGAAAGCATTGGTGTAGACAGCGGGGCAATCAGAATGTGTTTGCATATATTCGAGTTGAGATGCGAGTTTTCCTGGAAGCCAGAAGTCATCGCCATCGAGGTGAGCAATATAAAATCCCCGCGCCTCATTTATTAAAAAGGAAAGATTATCTGTGGCTCCTTTTTTGCAGGGGTATCGATAATAGCGGATTACGCTCGGATGGCGTGATGCAATTTCTGTAACGATATTTTCGGTACGGTCACTTGATAAATCATCACCCACTAGAATTTCAAGCGCACCATTTAGCTCTTGCATCAGCGCACTTTGCAGGCACTGTGCGATATAGCGCTCGTGGTTGTATGTGGTAATACATATACTTACCAAAGGAGTTGATACTTCGTTCATTTCATCACTTGCAGTTGTTGAATGGCGAATTGACGCGTGTGTGCGCCAAACATGGCGCCCGCAAGCATAGCATTAAAAATTGCACCCGCCGCCCACGCGACAGATAAAATCGGTGTATTAATTAGTGGCTGGTTCAAGGCGGCCAGCCAAAGAATACTTATCATCAAGGCCATAACTGGCAATGTGTCCCAAAACAACCAGCGCCAAGTCAGGCTAGGCAGAAAGTATTTGTGTACGACGGGTGACCATAACAACAAAAGGAGCAGATTGATGGTAAAGAATACTTTGCCGGTGCCAATGCCGCCTTGCCAGTGCGCGGCAAAAATCATTGCCGGAATGAGGAAAAACAACAAAGCCACATGGATGACAACATGCAAGCGCAAATTGCCTCTGGCAAATTGAAGCATGAATGGCGCAAGCATCATCCCGACAATGGCATTACCCAAACCGTACCAAAAAAGAATTGGAGCACTAGCAGCGGCAACTGTGGGATTACCAGTCCATAGTCGCAGTATTGGTTCGGCAAAAAAAGCCAGCCCTGCGCCGATGCCAACAAAGCCAACCACAGTCAGTTGACTGCTTAAGCTGTACAGCGCCTTGAGTGCCCCCTCGTCGGCGCGGGCAACCAAATAACTCAGACGAGGCTGAACCACTTGATTAAACGGAGTAATCAGCATTAAAACACCACCTGCCGCCACCGCAGCCAGCGTAAAATAGCCATAGTCCTTCAGGCTGAGAATGCCGGAGAGAATAAGCTTGTCAAATTGTGTAAATATAATCCATACCACATTAAGAAAGGCCATGCTGCCTACCATGGGCAACATCGACTTGAGTGCCGACAGGTTGGGACGACCACCTGCGGATACGGGCAATTGGCGATTGGCTGTTGACCGACTAACCAATAACTCTATGGCACTAATGAAAACCTGATATACGAAAAATGTGACGGGTGAGGGCGATAGATAAAGCAAGAAAGGGATCACGCCAGCAAACCGCAGGGTCGCAAAGCTCACTAGCAGTGCATTCACGCGACTTTGCTTCTCTAGGCCAATCAGAACACCGCGATACAAGCCCGCAAACCAGCGCAGCGACACGGCCACAGCAATGAGCGTAAGGCACAGCGCAATAGTGCCCGCATCAATACTGTGTGCGTGTATCCAATGCTGGGCGATCAGGTGTTGTGTGCTGGCGACCAGCGCAACAATGACGAACACGAGTGCAGCAAAAAGCCACTCCAAGGCGCGCAGGCGCATCAGAGCCTCGCTTGCTTCCATGCCCCCCGCCCGCATTTGGGCAATATCCCGAGACAAAACTGGAGTAAACCCCATATCCAGAATCTGAATCCACGCCTGCGCCATGAGAAATAGGCCGATCAAACCGAAGGCTTCCGGGCCGAGTAGATGCAAATACATCGGCATTAGCAGAATGCCGACTAGGGCAATATAACCCTGCGCGAGAATGGATAAACCGAAATGGTGCTTCAAAATTAATCTTTTATGGTTCGTTAGGTGTCCCATCCCGTGCGATTATATTCCCATCCGTAGCTGGCCGTTGTTTGA
>DZDI01000087.1 GCA_022730455.1 Phycisphaera mikurensis
CCGTAGCCCATCCGGTCGATGGGCAGTTCTGTGGGACTCCCGAAGGGGAGCAGGAGTGTTTTATGTTACGCAATCGTTTTTCATTCTCGCGCAGCTCTTTGTTGGCGGCTGCCGCATTGGCCGTTGCGGCTGTGGCTGGAACAGCACAGGCCAGCGTGGTGGCAGTCAACATCCAATTCCAAGGTGGCCCGGGCAGCAATACGCCCACATCATTTAGCGGCCAACAGGGCGGCTATACGGGTGACGGGGTGGCGAGCCCGGTCTGGAACGTGATCACAGCGCCCAGCCCATCCCAGACCGTCGGCACCACGTCAGATTTATTGACCTCAACGGGGACTGCTTCCACCATAGGCGCCACGTACAACTTCCAAGGCGGTTATAATTATTGGACGAAAACAACGCCGAACAATGCCCTCTTGGATTCGACTACGGGTAGCGTCTCCGGCTACGGCAACAACGTCACCCTTACCGGTTTGACCGACAATGGAAGCTACCAGCTTTATCTGTACGCCGCCAATGGCGGCTACGGCGGTGGCGGCACCCTCTTTGACAACTTCGTCGGTGGCACCGCAACCCCGGCGGCGGGCAGTAACAACTACACCGCCCCCACCGCAACCGGCGTGCTTACAGAAAATGTCAATTTTGTTGTCTTTGACATCACCGCCAGCGCTACCGGAACCTTCAGAATAATACCCATGCCCCTCAGTGGCACCCCAACCTATAAAAATGGTGGCGGGCTGAGCGGCCTGCAGTTGATTTCCGGTGCCACGGCTGTACCCGAACCGACTCCGCTGGCGCTCATGGGCGTAGGTGCCTTGGGCTTGCTTTTGATCGGCCGCAAAAAGCGGCCTGCCGATGCTGCACCCCGGCGGCCTCTAGCTTAAACGGCGCGGGCCGGTAAGGCATTTCTTGTCGGCCCGCCTTTTTTTAGTCGCGATGAAACCAAATTAGAGTCATCGCGGCGGTGTGAACAAAGGAAGAAGCACTGTGTCTGGTGTCTGGTATTTATCTTTTAAGGAGTACTACCATGTTAAACCACAAACGTGGCGCCTACGACGTTTCCAAGTCCAACCCGCAAGCGCCGGCGGAAAATCGATCCATCGCAAAATCGATATCCGGTTTTACCCTCGTGGAACTGCTCGTCGTGATCAGCATTATTGCACTGCTCATTGCGCTGCTGTTGCCGGCACTGGCCAAGGCCAGGCAGGCAGCGGTCACGATTACCTGCGCAGCTAATTTGCGCTCCGTCGGCCAGATGCTTTACGAATACAGCAGCATCTATGAAGACTCCATACCTTTTGATGTTGAGAAAAATCCCACGCTCTGGCCGGGTATGCCCTACTCGCCCCCGTTCAGCGTCGGCTGGGCAACGGAGTTATACAGTGCCAGTTCGGGTCACCCCGAATCACAGTTTTGCGATCCGAACAATTTCTACGCTCCCGGAAGTCATGCCTACGCATGGGCGGCACAGTTTCAGAAAATCTTCATGTGCCCGGCGGCGTGGCAGCCAGATGTTGCAGCGGTGGGAGCACCTGATTTCGGTACCAGTTATGCGTGTAACCCCAATTTCTTTTTCTACTACGGAACGCTCAATGGCCAGTCGCTTAGTACCAACTTTAAATTATCCAACGTGCAGACTCCAGGAGAGAGTATCGCCATCGGCGACGCCACGCAAAACCCGTATAGCAACACCGGGCGGGCATGGGCGGCATTTGCATGGTCGCAAACTTGGAGCCACTGGTCACCGGTTCAGTCCGATTACAATCACCCCACCTATATGGTTCCACCAAACGGACTAATGAATGGCGGTACACCTCAGAACGATGCCTATAACCCGAAAACTAGCACCGCCTGGGAGTGCGGCCTGCGTTACCGTCATGGACAAAATGGCACGACCCTGGGCCAGGCCAATGCGTTGTTTTTCGATGGACATGTGGAGTCCATTTCGCCAAATAACAATGCCGCCGGAGCACCCCCCGGGCCAAGCACCGAAGGTTCCAGCGGTCTGAGGATACTCAACGTAATAAACCCAGTGCTCGGCAACGGCCAATACCCGCAACTGGGGCCGCCGTTTGGCCAATAAAATGCCGGTGGATAGTTCTGGCCTGCGTGTGCCCGGGTGGTGTTCTGCAGACGAAAACCGACGATCCATTTTTGCGTAGCTATCCGGTCGGCGCATTGCAGGGGAGCCTTCGCATCGCAAGTGCGGTTGGGCCGTCGGCAAGCCGATAGGTATGACATACCCCAAATGTTTCAAGGGTGACTTACTAAAACTGTGTACCAAATGGAGTGTAAAATGACCATCTCAAGACGTACAATTCTGAAGCTTTCTGGGGCCGCATCAGCGACGCTGCTGATAAATGGAGCCATGGATGCCACTACGGCTGCGGAAGCTAAGGGACGCGGTGCATTGAAGGGCACGACCACACACTGGGAACCGGCCGGCTGGGGTGGGGGCGGGTTTTATTGGGCAACGGTTTTCGACCCCACCAGGAACGGCGTAATCTACATGAGCGGTGACGTCGCAGGTATCTATAAATCTGATGACCATGGGCAACATTGGCGGATGATCAACAATGGTCTACCCGGTTATGCCGTATATGCGCTGGCTGTCGATCAACACAGCCAGACGGTTTTTGCGGGCACCGAACAAGGCCTATGCAAAAGTACAAATGGTGGCGAGCATTGGACACTCCTCCCCAATACCGGCCCCAACGAATTGCATCTAACGTCCGAGCGTGGCCGCAGCACCGATAACATTGCGGTGGATCCCGTCGACGGCAACGTTGTCTATGTGGGCAGCCCAAGTGGGATCATATGCAAGAGCTCCGACGGCGGAGAAACGTGGAAGCAGGTCTATGGCCCAACGGTTAAATATGTACCGGCAAATGTGATGCAATTGCAGATGGGTGGCCATACCGGTCAGGCGTTTGGTGGATTCTGGTGTCCCCTGAGGTCCCCTTCGACCATCAAGGCCGCAGATTGCCGGGGGTTTGAATTTTACTTGAAAGCAGATGGAACAATGGTTCCCGGCAAAGTCGTCGTGTCCGTGACGACCCGAGATGGAGCTCGTTACAACACCAGCAAGGACCTGACGAACATATTCAGTGGCAAAGTTTGGAAGAAAGTGTTCCTTAAAAGTGACGACTTCGTACTTGATGCCAACAGTGCCAAAACTCGCACGAAGGCTCCATCCACACCGGATTGGCCAAAAGTGAACCGGTTTGACCTCGTATGCATAAACGGGCTGGACAACGAGGCCACCATTCAATTGAAGAAATTTGATTTTGTACTGCGCAACTCCGCGGACGCTGCGGCGGATCATCTGGTGGCCAAGGATTTCCGCAGAGACAAAGTACTTTACACCTATGGCAACGCGAAAATCAGCGTCTCGCACCATGGAAAGGTAAAACTTGGCGGGACGATTCAGTCCGTAACCGTCTCGTCGAAGAACCCTGAACTCATCTTGGCCGCCACGCACGGCCATGGTGTCTTGATGAGCCAGGACGCCGGCCAGACTTGGCGAGAATTAGGCACCCCTCAGCACGCGAAAGGTGTTGCGGTAGCCCCCTCTGATGAAAACGTGATGTACGGTGCGTTTGGCCGTGACGGCATTTACAAGTCAACCAACCGCGGGCAAACTTGGACCAAGTGCTCCGATGGGATAGAGAGCTCGGTGCTGCGTGTGGTGATCTCACCGACCCGTAGCGACCATGTCTACGCGATCGGCAATAATGGTTGGAATGGCGTTTATTACAGTTCGCAGGATGGCGGCAAAACGTGGCATGGGCTGAGCCAGGCGACCGTTGATTATGCAACCAGCCCTGTCAACGGCCCTGCCACCGGCACCGGCAAGCTGGGGCTAAGCACTCTGACGGATTTGGCGCTGAATCCGCATAATCCGAACGAAATGTTTATATCGGGTAATTGGAATAGCTTTTACAGTGGCGATGGTGGTAAGACATGGGTGGTGGCGGTGTCTGGAGCTAACATCTCATGCATTTACGACATCCGCTTCCATGGCGGTCGCGTTTATGCGGGCGTTATGGATGAGGGATCCCTGGTGAGTGAAAATGATGGTGCTAACTGGCGACGGTTATGGCCCTTGGAATATTCGCAGCAAATAAGTGGGCACGACTGGCGGCTGGCCATCAGCGACGGTCAGATGCCGGGGCAAGACCACATCGTCGCCACTGTCAGCCCATGGACGGGAAAGCCCAGCTTGGTGCTTGTCAGTGACGATGGTGGAAAGACCCACCGCGTGGTCACCGAGGGTCTGCCGGATTACGTCCCCACGGTTGATACGATGTGGGGAAGAGGTTATGCCCGCGCTTTGGCGTCCGATCCACACAACCCTAAAACGCTCTACTTGGGCATTGACGGTGCACCAAGCAACGGCCACAACGGCGGCGGTATCTTTAAATCTGAAGATGGCGGCAACAGTTGGCGGCAACTCGCGCATCAACCCGGTGACCGCGAAATGTTTTTTGGCCTCGCTGTAGACCCCACCGATTCCCGGCGTTTATATTGGGGTTGCTGCGGTAAGGGTGGCGGTTTATGGCGAAGTGATGATGGCGGCGAAACTTGGCAACACGTTTTTGACAAAGAGACGTACGTGTTTAACATTTTCGTTACCAGTGATGGGACCCTGTATTGCCCCGGGAAAAACCTCTGGCGCAGCACCGATCATGGACACACTTGGACACAGTTAACGCACTTCCAGCAGAATTGGACCATCATCGGCTTGGCGGATGATCCCGACAATAAAAACATGTTCTGGATATCAGCGACCACTTGGGATTCTTCATCCATGGGCGGCGTGTTTCAAACCACCGACGGCGGCAGGACGTGGCAGGAGATAACTGGTGATCTGCCCTATCGTAAGCCGCTTATTCTCAGGTACGACCCGGCGAAACGGCAGCTTTGGGCGGGTGGTGTCGGGCTGTCCAAAACGAGCGTTTAAGGCCCGGTGATATCCATCAGGCGGCCGATGTCCGATGGAAGAAGCACGGCTTACAAATTGTTTTTTAAATATTTTTACCCGATTGGCGGATGGATTCTAAATATATGCATATACAGCAACGGGTAGGTCGTAAAATATCGGGCACCGTGGCCGTTGGGGTCTTGGCGATTTTGGCCTGGGTTGGAGGTGTTAAAGCCGGCGAATACATTCCAGCCGGACTTACGCCAGCTCAGGTGGATGCCAAGGCCAATGCATTGCTTAAGCAAATGACCTTGCGGGAAAAAATCCGCATGATGGCTTTTGAAAAGATTCTTGATGTCCCCGGTGTGGAGCGGTTGCATATTCCAACTCTGGTCATGAGTGATGCCTCATTAGGCGTGCGCCGGTTTGGGCCATCCACCGGTTATCCGGCATCGGCAGCATTGGCGTCTACCTGGAATCGCAAATTGGCTTATCTGGAAGGCCGGCAAGTCGGAAGTGATTGCCGGGCACGAGGGGTGCATGTCATATTCGGCCCGGGGGTTAATATTGTTCGTGAACCGCAAAATGGACGGAATTTTGAGTACTTGGGCGAAGATCCATTTTTGGCCGGCCAGATGGCGGTTCCATGGATTCGAGGCGTTCAATCCCGCCATGTTGCCGCCTGTGCCAAGCATTACGCGGCCAACGAACAGGAAACGGATCGCTTTGATATTAATGAAATAATCAGCCGCCGCGCCATGGAAGAAATTTATCTTCCGCCCTTCCGTGCGGCGGTGCGCAAGGGCGATGTATGGTCGATTATGGCAGCGTATGATCAAGTCAACGGTGTCTATTGTACGGCCAGCCGATTTTTGCTCACGCATGAACTTCGCAAGCGATGGGGATTCAAGGGCGTGCTGATGTCCGATTGGGGTGCAACCCATGCCACCATTGGTCCGCTGGAAGCGGGCCTGGACCTGGAAATGCACAAGCCGGTTTTTTATAACATGCTGACGATTTCACCCCTGCTGAAATCCGGCCAACTGAAAATTGCAAACATTAACCAGCATGTCCGCCGCATACTACGGATGATGATCGCCATGAATTTTCTTCGTCGGCCGCAGACTAAACCGGAAATTCCATTGAATAACCCCAAAAGTGCGGCTGTCGCCATGAGAGTCGCTGCAGAAGGTACGATTTTACTACGGAACAAGCACCAATTTCTTCCATTGGATGCCGCGGCCATGAAACATATTGTGGTATTGGGCCCCATGGCGACGCCGGCAGTGACGACCGGTGGCGGCAGCGGCTATGTTACGCCTTTTAATCCGGTGAGCATGCTGGCGGCGGTGCAAAAGGCTGCGGGAGCCAACGCCCAAGTTACCTATATTCCGTACATCGGCCATGGCAAGGCATATTGGCAACAGAACGACTTTTATGCACCCGATGGTACGCCCGGAGCGCAGGTGACTTTCCAGCCCCCTATGATCCACGACGTTAAGAGCCTGAATTTAAGCTGGGAATATCCCGGTGAATTACCTCGTCACGTCGGCGCCGGCTTTAATGCTCAATGGCTAACGTACATCAAAGTCCAAAAAACCGGCGATTACATGCTTAAGTTTTTCTGCCGCGGCAATGCGAAAGTGTTTCTCAACCGGAAGAAAATTATTGAGCAATGGAGGCCCGATCCCTTGATCGCGTTTATGGATGATTACCATTTCGTAAAGGGGCATACGTATCGGCTCGTCATTCAGGTTCAGCCCGCTGAAGAAAACGGCCTGATGCTGCCGGGACAAATGAAGGTTGGCCTGCATCGCATCCGCTTTCCGCTTTTAACCAGTTACCAGCAGAAAGAAATCAAGTCAGCCGACGCCGTCATCACATGCGTGGGCTACGGTCCTCGTCTGGAACATGAAGATTTTGACCGCAAGTATCATCTGCCATCAGCACAAGGTCGCTATATCGCTGAAGTCGCCAGACTCAACCCGAAGCAAGTGGTGGTGGTCAATGCGGGTGGCGATGTGGCAATGAGCCAATGGATTCACAGGATCGCGGGCCTTGTCTATGCGTGGTATCCTGGCGAGAACGGTAATACGGCCGTGGCAAATATTATTTTTGGAAAGATTGATCCCAGCGGTCGCCTTCCCGATACGTTCGCCCGCAACTGGGGCGAGCAGCCCGCCTACGGACATTATCCGGGTCACGACATTTACGGTTTACATCCGGAGGTGCACTTTGCGGAGGGCATTTATGTCGGCTATCGCTGGTATGACAAGAAGCATATCCAGCCGCGTTACCCCTTCGGCTATGGCTTGAGTTATACTACATTTTCCATTGACGATCTGCATATTTCAGCCAGCGGTGCCGGAAAGGCACGAACCGTAACGGTGAGCGTCAACGTAACGAACACCGGGAAAAGGGCCGGTGCGGAAGTTGTTCAGTTATATATTCGTCCGAAGGAAGATCAGGCCAACCGATGCGTACAGACACTCAAGGGATTTGGTCGTGTCAATCTCAAACCTGGTCAAAGCGGGACCGTGACGATGAAGCTGGACTGGCGCGACTTTGCGTATTTCAACACGAAAGCCGATCGATGGGCAGTCCCCGCCGGCCGGTATCAGATCGCCGTGGGTTATAACAGTCGCGCTATGGCCGCGATCGGTCATGTTTCGATGAAATAAACATTAATGATGGAAAGCCCCATGCATAATCTTACGCGAAGGCAATGGCTTAAATCGACTACGGTGCCGATGTTGGCAGTTGGGCTGGGTCGTGCCATTAATACTTCTGATATTCTGGTATATGGTGCCACCAGTGGCGGCGTACTGGCGGCCGTGCAGGCCGCGCGAATGGGTATGAATGTCACGCTCATAGCAAGACACCGCACTGTGGGTGGCGCCAGTGCCAATGGTCTGGGCTACGCCGATGTCGGGCGATGGCACACCATCGGCGGATTGGCGTACGAATTTTTCCATCGCCTGTGGCTGTATTATCGCAACCCGGCGGTATGGCGTTGGCAAAGCCGCGACAGCTACAAAGGGGTATTTGGGCAAGGCCCCCTGGCAATGGACGACAGGCATCAAGCCATGTGGTGCTTTGAGCCGCATGCGGCGGAGTACGTATTCCAAGCCATGCTTAAAGACGCGGGCGTGCGCGTTGTGTATGGACAACTTGATCGCAGCGGCCACGGAGTCCATCGCACCGGCCCGACGATCCATTCCATCCGCACCACTCAAGGCGCTATATTCCGGGCTGGCATCTTCATCGACGCAACGTACGAGGGCGATCTGATGGCCGCCGCGGGCGTGCGTTACTTCACCGGTCGGGAAGCCAACAGTGTTTATGGGGAAACGATTGACGGTATTGAGAGACACCTGGCCGTTGGCAACCAACTGCCACCGGGGATTGACCCATGGCGCATTGCCGGCGACCGGCAGAGCGGGTTATTGCCGGGCGTTTTTTCACGCATTGATGGCCCCGACGGCAGCGGCGACAAGAAGATTCAGGCCTATGCCTACAGAATGTGTCTGACGGATGTTCCAGCCAACCGCGTCGCCATTGAAAAACCGGACGGATACACCGCGGACCAATATGAATTACTTTTTCGCGCCATCGCGTGCGGCGTGCGGCGATTCTTCACACTTAGTCTACTGCCTAACCGCAAAACCGATTCCAACAACAGCGGAGGTATGTCTACAGATTATATTGGTATGAGTTATGGATACCCGGATGGTTCAGATGCCCAGAGGGACCGTATTTCCTTGGCGCATCGCCGTTGGCAAATAGGCTTGGTCTGGACACTTCAGCACCACCCGCGAGTACCCGCAGAGATTCGCGACTTCTACCGGTCATGGGGATTGCCGCGGGATGAGTTTATCCATACCAAGCATTGGCCCGAAGAAATTTATGTCCGGGAAGCAAGGCGAATGGTTGGCGACTGTGTTCTGACGCAGAACCAGGTGGTCAATGACCGCGCCACCCGGGATAGTGCCTTGCTTGGTTCGTACACAATGGATTCGCACAATGTGCAACGCTATGTCGATCATCTCGGTCAGGTCCGTAATGAGGGCGATGTCCAGGTATGGGTATCGCGGCCATACCGCGTGCCGTGGCAGATTATTTTGCCACGCCGTGCCGAAGCCGTCAATTTGCTGGTGGCTGCAGCGGTCAGTGCCTCGCATATGGGCTTTGGATCACTACGGTTGGAGCCGGTATTTATGATGCTCGGGCAGGTGGCCGGTACGGCGGCGGCACTATCTTATAAAAACAAGGCCACCGTGCAGGATCTACCGTACCATGATCTTCGCCGCCAATTGCTGGCAGATGAACAGATTCTTCAGCCATAAGGCGGTTTGATAGTATCCGGTCGCGTTTGCCGGCGGGGTTTTGGTAAATGCCAGCCGAATTGCCGGCGGTAGCCTCAACGCACATATTGGGCAACCAATGACGCGACCGCACCAATGCATCGGCAGCCCCCACACCACCGAATGGTCGCGGCATCACGTCATCACTGTTGCACAACAGCCCGCCTGATACCAATTGCGCATACGCGGATATTGACCGCGACATCCGGCTTAACTTTTGAAAACCGCAGGCAGATTGGCAAAAATACGCTGTAATATGCGGGTTGGAGTTTTCATAAAACTTTATTTGCATTTTTTCGTATGGGTGTGTAGAACCTGCCGTTGGTTTCAGGGTCGGACTCGTCGTGAACCTGCTCGGCCGGAAGGCCTTATGCAGTTACCAAAGCGGGCTCTATCGTCCGATCGATTCTCAATTACCTAAGGAGAGTTTTAATGCGTCACCACCAAGCACTCTGTCAGGGCTGGAATTTCATGCGGGCGCACGGCCGTGGCGGGTCGCTGACCGCAGTGGTCATGATCCTGGCGATATTAAACATCCTTGGCGGTTCATACAAAGCCCGTGCGGCCGCGCCCCGGCCATCTTTTGAGCATTGTCGCTATGGCCTCACGCCGGCGCAGGTTGAAGCTAAGGCGGATGAATTGCTCAGCCGGATGACGACGGATGAAAAAATTAAGCTTTTATCGGGTAACCCGCTGGCGATGGGTACGCAGGCCATCAGGCGGCTAGTGCTCTGTCACATGATTCATATGCGGGATGCATCCTGCGGGATCGGCGACTGGGGACGTTCGACAGGCTACCCGGCCTCTGTGTGTCTGGCTGCGACATGGAATGCCAAACTGGCCTACAAGGAGGGAGTTGCCATTGCCCATGATGCTCTGGCACGCCGGGTGAACATCGTACTCGGACCGGGAATGAATGTTGAGCGGGAACCGCAGGATGGGAGGAATTTTGAATTTTTAGGCGAGGATCCGTTTCTGACCTCCGTGATGGCAGTACAGTGGATTCGCGGCCTCCAGTCGCGCGGCGTGGCGGCCTGCGCCAAACATTTTGCAGGCTACGAGGATGGCTTGGATACTTCCATTGACAGCATTATGAGTCGGCGAACGCTCGAAGAACTTTATCTACCCCCCTTCCGCGCAGCGGTGCGGCAGGGACATGTATGGTCAATAATGTGCGCCTATTATAAAATTAATGGCACGTACTGCAGCCGCAATAAAATGCTGCTTACTGATATTCTGCGGCGGCACTGGGGATTCAAGGGCGTATTAATGTCTGACTGGGGCGCCAACCATGCCTGTGTCCGTTCGCTGAATGCCGGACTGGATTTGGAAATGCCTCAGGCCGGTTACTATTCGCAGAGCAATATCCGAAAAGCGCTGTCGAATGGTAGCGTATCCATGGCCACCATCAATACGCATGTGCGGCGGATATTGCGCATGATCATCGGTATGGGATTTTTGAAACATCATCATCACCCCGACTACAACATTCCCCTCGATGATCCCGCGAATGCGGCAATAGCCATGCGAGTGGCGGCCGAAGGCACGGTGCTGCTGAAAAACAAGCACCACATTATGCCCCTGCATCGTACAGAACTTAAACGCATTGTGGTATGGGGGCCGATGGCCTCCGAACCGATCACCAGCGGCGGTGGCAGCGGCTATGTGCATCCTATTTCCGGAATGGTCAGCATGCTTAATGCCATGGCCAAGGCCGCCGGGCCCGATGTCAAGGTCCAGTATGTAGCCACCCCTTTGTGCGTGTATAGCCCCAGTAATCAAACCATTCAGGCCAATCTGCGAGAATTTTGGGGCAAGGGCAAACTGCTGACTCGAAATGGCCACCCGGGAATATCCGCGGAATTCTTCAACAATGAATCACTGGCTGGTCCGCCGGTCGCCACATTCGTGACCTCCAGGATCAGTTATAATTGGGGCACGGCAAAGCCAGCTCCGCTGGTCACACAGGTCGCATTTTCAGCTCTCTGGCGCGGCATCATCAAGCCCGATGTGACCGGGGCGTACAAGTTTGTCAGCAGCAGTTGTTCACGGGTGTATCTTAACGGCCACGAAATCATTAACAACTTTGCCCGGTGGGGACAGAACCCTGTTTGGCCCAAAACCGATGTATTGTGGCTGCACGCCGGTAAATCTTATCGTTTGAGGGTGGAATACTTCCGCGCCAATCCATTAGCCCAAATGGAGTTCGGCTATAAACTGGTCAGCCGAGGCCGATTTTTCAGCGACGCCAATCGTAAACGTATCCAGCGTGCTAATGTGGTCATCGCATGTGTTGGTTTCGGCCCCAAGAAAGAGGGCGAGACGGTTGACCGTGGCTATCACCTCTGGGGATTACAGGATCGCATACTCCAGCACGTGGC
>DZDI01000228.1 GCA_022730455.1 Phycisphaera mikurensis
ATCTGGTTTACCCGGATTTTCAGTTGCTCCATGGTTCGGTTAATGATCCGCTTTGGGTGCAGCAATGGGCACACCGCAATACCGGTCAAACTGTGGCTTCCGGTGCCGATGATGCTGATCCGCAAAATGTCAACGGTATTCCCGATGCCGATCTTGATGCCGATCTGGCCTGGGATTTTCTGACCGGTCTTGGTCTGCCGGCGGGCGGAAGCCCTTCTATCCGGGTTGCTTTGATGGATAGCGGAATCGATCTGGATCATCCCGATCTGGCGGCCAATATTTACAGCCGGGGTACGGATTATACCACGGATAATTTGCCAGACGCTGATGATGTTCAGGGTCATGGCACGGCAACGGGCGGAATTATCGCCGCTGCGGCGGATAACGGAATTGGTGTGGCCGGGATTGCCCATAATGTAAAAATTCATCCCTTTAAAATATTCAGTCTTTATGGCAGCGCCAGCGACGCCGATATGGCCCTGGCCATAGACGATGCCTGGCAGTCCGGGGCGCAGGTGCTGAGTAACAGTTGGGGCGGGAGTGTGCCGAACCAGGGCATTATCGACGCGCTGCACCGGGCGAAAACGCAGGGCCGCGACGGTAAAGGCTGCGTTATTTTCTTCTCCTCGGGTAATGAGGGCAACGGGCTGGTCAATTTTCCGGCCTATCTGGAGGACGTAATCGCCGTCGGCGCCAGCAATATGTTTGATGAAAAAAAGCAGCCCGGCAGTTCGGAACGCATCCGGCGCTGGGCCGGTAATTATGGCAGCGCGCTGGATGTAGTGGCGCCGTCGATTGTCTACTCGACAGATATGCTGGGCAGCAGTGGCTTTACCAGTGATGATTATAATCCCTTGTTTGGCGGAACCTCGGCTGCCTGTCCCGCCGCCGCGGCCGTCGGGGCTTTGGTCCTTTCCGTCGATAACGGTCTGACCTCGGATCAGGTTTATGAAATTATCACAACTTCGGCTGATAAAATTGAACGCTACGCGTACGATAGCAAAGGCTGGAATAAGCATGTCGGTTATGGCCGGGTTAATGCCTGGAATGCCGTGCGTCAGGCCGCCGGTCAGGATGGAACCGCCCCGCTGATATCCTTCACACCGCTCCCCTCTACCGAAAGCTCGCAAAGCCGAACCTTGACAGCCGAAATAAGTGATGTCTCGGGTCTGGCTTCAGCCCGGTTGTATTACCGCTTAAAAACCGCCAGCGGATTGGGGGACTGGTTAATTTTAAGTGATGAGAATGGTCCGCTCGGTGATCAGTATGAATTTACTTTTCCCCGCATTAGCTGGGGCAGCGAAGTGCAATATTATCTGACCGCTGCCGATAATTCCGCTGAAGCGAACAACGCGGTTTTACCAAAGGGTGCTACTCAGACGGAGAGCAACCCGCCGCTCTTCCGGTTCTTTGTCGGTGAAACCGAAACACGTACCTATGCCAACAACACAGCGGTTAGTTGGACCAATTACCGCGGCCATACCTCGACCCTGCAGGTCAATGAAGATTTTGATGTGGCTGCAGCCCGGGCGACCATCAATGTTTCCGGTGTGATTGAAGATTTTGCCATCGATCTTGAAGCGCCGGATGGTCTGGGCAGCGGCATCGCCCTGCTTAACCCGGGTAGCGCTTATACCAATACACTTTTTGATGACATGGCGCTGACACCCATTACCGAAGGCAGTTCACCGTACAGCGGCAGCTTTCAGCCGGATAATGGTCTGTTTCTGCTGCAGGGTAAACCGGCCCGGGGCACCTGGACCCTGCGCGTTTATGATGATTTGTACACCAATAATGGCGGAACCATTCACAACTGGCAGGTTGAGCTGACCCGCCTGAAGCCGGTTTTTGGTCCACAGGTCAGCAATATCCCGGCCCAGTATATCAGCGAGGGCGGAGCTTTTCAGGATATTTATCTGGATCAGTATGTGGAAGATGCCGACCATAGCGATGCCGAGCAGGAATGGAGCTGGCAGGGTAATCAGGAACTGCTGGTCAGTTTCGAGGCCGGCAGCCGCCGGATAACCGTGTCCCCGCCACACAGCGACTGGTACGGGCAGGAAATGCTGACCTTTACGGCCACCGATCCCGGTTACCTGAGTGACTCCGATACGGTGCGGTTCGTAGTCAATGCAATTAACGATGCCCCGCTTGTGGCCGGCATACCCAATCAGACGATCAGCGAGGGCGGCAGTTTTACAACCATCAGCCTTGATAATTATGTCAGCGATGTGGATAACGCCGACAGTGAAATGAGCTGGCAGTTTACCGGTCAGAGTTCTTTGTCTGTGCAATACAATGCCAGCAACCGTACCGCCACGGTGCAGACACCAAATTCAGACTGGAGCGGTGCGGAGACGATCACTTTTACGGCCACTGATCCGGGCGGATTATCCTCCGGGCAGGCGGTCACTTTTACGGTCACGGCGGTTAACGATGCCCCGCTTGTGGCCGGCATACCCAATCAGACGATCAGCGAGGGCGG